>NZ_JBFUKO010000090.1:0-13782 GCF_056400805.1 Aminobacter sp. P4_H6_2 | reverse complement strand
GTCTTGCGGCTGACTTCGGCGGAACGGGGGGCCATTGGCGGATCCTTGTCCTCAAAAACGAGAGCCTAATAACAGCATGAGCGACCGCTTGCCAATCGTCGTGAAAGGGCATTTCGTCATAAGCGGCGAGGATTTGCATTCCTTGCGCCGCGTCATACATAAGATCGAACTTCCACTCGTAACGCGCAAGCTGCCGCAAAGGGGCCGCGCGCCATCGGAGCAACATATGTCCAGTGAACAGAGTATGCACGCCACAACCATCGTGACCGTGCGCAAGGGCAACAAGGTGGTCATCGCCGGCGACGGCCAGGTCAGCCTCGGCCAGACCATCATGAAGGGCAATGCCCGCAAGGTCCGTCGCCTCGGCAAGGGCAATGTCATCGCCGGTTTCGCCGGCGCCACCGCCGACGCCTTCACCCTTCTCGAACGCCTCGAAGCCAAGCTCGAGCAATATCCCGACCAGCTGACGCGCGCCTGCGTCGAGCTCGCCAAGGACTGGCGCACCGACCGCTACCTGCGCCGCCTCGAAGCGATGATGCTGGTCGCCGACAAGAATGTTTCGCTGGCGCTGACCGGCACCGGCGACGTGCTRGAGCCGGAATTCGGCGTCATGGCCATCGGCTCGGGCGGCAACTACGCGCTGGCCGCTGCGCGCGCCCTGATGGACACCGACAAGGACGCCGAGGAGATCGCCCGCAAGGCAATGCAGATCGCGGCCGACATTTGCGTCTACACCAACCACAGCTTCGTGATCGAAACGCTCGATGCCGATTGAGGCAACCGCGCGCTACGACTTCCGTCCGGTGACCAGGGCCGACCTGCCTGTCATCAAGGCATGGTTGGCCCAGCCGCATGTCGCCGAATGGTGGAACCATCCCGAAGATGAGATCGCCGCGATCGAGGAGCACATCGACAGCATCTCGGTCGAGCCGCTGATCGTCGAGTTGGACGGCAAGCCGATCGGCTACCTCCAGAGCTACGACCCGCATATGGAGGACGACCACCCCTACCAGGACCAGCCATTCGGCACGCTCGGCATCGACTTGTCGATCGGCGTGCCGGATCTGGTCGGCAAAGGCCATGGCTCGGCAATCATCCGGCAGTTCGTCGACGAGCTGTTCGAAGAAGGCGTGCCAAGGGTAATCATAGACCCGAACCCGGCTAACAAACGCGCCATCCGCGCTTACGAAAAAGCTGGCTTCGTGGCTTTCGATACGCGAACGTCGATTTACGGTCCGGCGCTGATGATGGCGCGCGATGCCGAAGAGGGGGATTTCGACGAATGATGCTTGCGCAAGGGGAGGAGGCAGCAGCCGGGCAACGCGAGAAGCTGGGCTGGTGGCTGCTGGTGGCTGCCTTGCTGATCGCAGGACAAGCGGTGGCGCTTTACTGGATGGGCCACCCGGCAATCTGCAAATGCGGCTACGTCAAGCTGTGGCAGGGCGTCGTGATGAGTTCGGAGAACTCCCAGCACATCTCCGACTGGTACACCTTCTCGCATATCATCCACGGCTTCCTGTTCTACGCACTGCTGACCTGGCTGGCGCCCAAGAGCTCGCTTGGTTTCCGCCTTGCGGTCGCCATCGGCATCGAAGTGGCCTGGGAGCTGGTAGAAAACAGCGATTTCATCATCAACCGCTATCGCGAGGGCACCATTTCCCTCGACTATTACGGCGACAGCGTCCTGAACTCGGTGTTCGACACGCTGGCCATGGTGCTGGGCTTCTTCATGGCCGCGCGACTTCCGGTCTGGAGCGTCGTTGCCTTGGCCGTCATCTTCGAAATCGGCGTCGGTTATGTCATCCGTGACAACCTGACGCTCAACGTCATCATGCTGGTTTATCCGCTCGATACGATCAAGCATTGGCAGGCGGGGATCCTGTAGTGAACAATTCTTCGACACCGCCTGACATGCTCGCCATATCGCCCGACGCGCTGCGCACCGCAGTCGCGAAAGGGCTGGTGACCGCCGACCAGGCGCAAGGCCTGCGCGATCTGGAAAGCGCTAGAACGCCCGCCTTCGACAGGGAACCGCATGACGACGAGAGGTTTCGTTTCATCAGCGGTTTCAGCGACATCTTCGTCACCATCGGCCTTGGGCTGTTTTTGGGCGCCCTGGGCTATTTCTCCGGCGACATGATCGGCAACACCGGCATGTTCGTTGTCATCGCCGTAGCGAGCTGGCTTCTGGCCGAATACTTCACCCGCAACCAGCGCATGGCGCTGCCCAGCATCGTGTTGCTTCTGGTCTATGCCGGAGCGGTCTTTTCAGCGGTGGCGGAAGCCTTCAACCCCAGCCAGAGCTTCGGCATGGGCCTCGGCAACCACGGGGGCTCGCCGATCGTYGTCGCCGGCCTTGTTACCGCTGCGGCGGCTGCGCTGCACTACTGGCGCTTCCGCGTGCCAGTGACGATCGCTGCCGGCGTTGCCGCGCTTGTCGCCTCCGTCGTCGCGCTTCTTTTCATGGCGGCACCCGATTTCGCCATCCAGGCGGCCAAGCCGCTTCTGCTGGCCTGCGGCCTTGCCGTATTCACCCTCGCCATGCGTTTCGACCTGAGTGATCCGCTGCGCCAGACCCGGCGCACCGACATCGCATTTTGGCTGCATATGCTGGCGGCACCGCTGATCGTGCATCCGCTGGTCAGCAGTCTCGCCGGCGAGGGCGGTTCCGAGGCGGTTTCGGCCTGGAGCATCCTGGCGATCTTCATCGGACTGGCGCTCGTTGCGCTTGTCGTCGACAGGCGCGCGATCCTGGTGTCGGGCCTGTCTTATGCCGGCTATGCCTTCGGTGCGCTCGTCGTCAAGGCAGGACTTTCGGACAGTGTCGTACCGCTCACCATGCTGGTGCTGGGCGCGCTGGTGCTGTTGCTCAGCGCTGGCTGGCATGGGCTGCGGCGGGGCCTGGTGCCACTGCTGCCCGGTGCCCTTGCGCGCCGGCTTCCAGCCCATACATAAGCTGCAACCGAGTATTCAAGAGTATCGCTATGTCCACATTCTCTCCCCGTGAGATCGTTTCAGAACTCGACCGCTTCATCATCGGCCAGAAGGACGCGAAGCGCGCCGTGGCGATCGCGCTGCGCAATCGCTGGCGCCGCCAGCAGCTGGAAGGCCAGATGCGCGAAGAGGTCATGCCCAAGAACATCCTGATGATCGGGCCTACCGGCGTCGGCAAGACCGAGATTTCGCGCCGCCTGGCCAAGCTTGCAGGTGCGCCCTTCGTCAAGGTCGAGGCGACAAAGTTTACCGAGGTCGGCTATGTCGGCCGCGACGTCGAGCAGATCATCCGCGACCTAGTCGAGATCGCCATCGGCCTGGTGCGCGAGAAGATGCGCGAAGACGTCAAGGCGCGTGCCCATGTCAACGCCGAAGAGCGCGTGCTGGAAGCCCTCGTTGGCAAGACGGCAAGCCCGGCCACCCGCGATAGTTTCCGCAAGAAGCTGCGCGACGGCGAGCTCGACGACAAGGAAATCGAAATCGAGGTCGCCGATAGCGGCACCGGCGGCATGCCGAGCTTCGATATCCCCGGCATGCCGGGCGGCAATGTCGGCGTGCTCAACATCAACGACATGCTGCAAAAGGCGATGGGCGGCCAGCGCACCAAGACGCGCAAGACCTCCGTCAAGGAATCCTACGCGCTTCTGATCGGCGATGAGTCCGACAAGCTGCTCGACCAGGACGAGGTGGTGCGGCGCGCGCTCGAAGTGACCGAGAACGAAGGCATCGTCTTCCTCGACGAGATCGACAAGATTGCGCGTGGCGACGTCTCCGGCGGCCCCTCGCGTGAAGGCGTGCAGCGCGATCTGCTGCCGCTGGTCGAGGGCACGACGGTTGCGACCAAATATGGGCAGGTGAAGACCGACCACATCTTGTTCATCGCTTCGGGTGCGTTCCACATCTCCAAGCCTTCGGATCTCCTGCCGGAGCTTCAGGGCCGCTTGCCGATCCGCGTTGAGCTGCGGGCGCTGGAAAAGAACGATTTCGTTCGCATCCTGACCGAGACCGAAGCCAGCCTGATCAAGCAGTATATCGCGCTGATGGCGACCGAGGGCGTCAACCTCGAATTCACCGACGACGCCATCGACGCGCTCGCCGGCATCGCCGTCGACCTCAATAACAGTGTCGAGAATATCGGCGCCAGGCGTCTGCAGACGGTGATGGAGCGCGTGCTCGACGAGGTCTCCTATGATGCGCCCGATCGCAACGGCACGACGGTGAAGATCGACGCGGCCTATGTCGAAAAGCACGTCGGCGATCTCTCCAGGAACACAGATTTGTCGCGTTTCATCCTTTAAAGCGGGCTTCCGGCGCGTGCACTGCCCGCGCCGGAACAATGTGACATGTGGCCGAATGGAACCATCCGGCCACCTTTCGCTTCCGTCAGGCGACAACGCCCTCGACTAAGCCGAGGGCTTTTCTTAGTTTGCCTTGATAGGGCTTGGGCAACAGCAGCATATGAAACGCGTATTTCTCTCGGCATTTCTTCTGGCGGCGGTCTTCGGCGTGCCGCAGGCATCGGCGACGACCCTGGTCGCGGCCGGCAACGTTCATGCCGAGCAACCCGACGTGCCCGGTGCCTCGTCCAAGCGCACCAAGGCTGGCAAGACCACCTTCGACGTCAAGTATCGCAAGGTTTACGCGCTGCTGCAGAACGATGCCGAACTGCGCGGCAAGATCAAGACAGTGGCGCGCGCCTACGGGATCGACCCGATCCATGTCGTCGGCGCCATCGTCGGCGAGCACACCTACAATGTCGACGCCTACGACCGGATGCAGACCTACTACGTCAAGGCGGTGTCCTACCTGTCGAGCAAATTCAGCTTCAGCTACGGCGGCGAAGAGGTCACCGATTTCATCAAGCGTCCGCAATTCGCCGAATGTGCGGCGAAGTCGGACAGCTACGATTTGTGGGAATGCCGCGAAGCGGTATGGAACCAGAGTTTTCGCGGCAAGACCGTGGACGGCACCAGCTTTCCCAACGACCGCTTCAGCGCCACCTTCTTCCAGCCCTTCTATGCCGGCCAGACCTTTGGCATCGGCCAGCTCAATCCACTGACCGCGCTGCAGATGAGCGACCTCGTACACAAGGTCTCGCGCCTGCCCAAGCTCGATGCGGCCGACCCGAACAGCGTCTACAAGACCATCATGGATCCCGACCTGACGCTGCCTTACATCGCTGCCACGGTGAAGACGTCAATCGATGCCTATAAAAACATCGCCGGCTTCGACATCTCGGGCAATCCAGGGCTCACCGCCACGCTCTACAATGTCGGCAACCCTGAAGCTCGCGCCCATGCGCTCAAAGCCGAAAACGACAGGCGCGCGGCCGCGGGCGAACCGGCGAAAATGCCCGAGGAGAACTATTATGGCTGGCTGGTCAACGACAAGCTGGCCGAACTCGAGGCGCTTTTTTAGATTTGAGCATGATCTTGTCCGAAAACCGTTTTCCACTTTTCGGGATCATGCTCGCTAGCCGCGCTTCTTCCGCGCAATCGCCTCGCGCATCTGGCTATTGAGGGCGGCAAGCTCGCTCTCATTCATTTCGCCGATAGCTTGAGCCATCAGGTTGGCCAGCTCGGTGGCTGCAGGCGAAAGTCCCGCCGTGTCGACCACCACGCGCGGATGCGAGCCTTCAGCCAGCTTCTGCAGCTCCTCTGCATCGTCCCAGATGACATTGAAGTAGCCGATGATCTTCTGGATCATCGCCCATGTCGGCACGCCGCGATGACCATGTTCGAGCGCCGAGAGATAGGCGGCACTGACGCCAATGGTCGCGGCCATATCCTTCTGGCTGACGCCGCGCTCGCGCCTGAGTTCGCGGATGCGCTCTCCCAGCGGCGTCAAATGCCCATACTCCGGCGCAGCCTGATGTAGATCGCGCCCGAACCGCCATGATGGCGGGCGGCATGATCATGACTGGACACCAGCATGCGGAACGGTGCCGTGTTCAGCCAGGCCGGAACCATGCGACGCAACACACCATCGCCGCCCTTGGAATTGCCCTTGCCGGTGATGACAAGCACATAACGAACCCCACCGGCATGCGCGCGCGCCAGGAAATGGAGCAGCAGCGAATAGGCTTCGTCCTGGGTCATGCCGTGGAGATCGACCCGGCCTTCGATCGGCAGGCGGCCTTTCGACAGCTTGTCGCGCGTCGGTTCATCGAGCGAATGGGCGACATACAGGCGCTTGGGCGGAGCTGCGGATGCATTTACCTGCGCTGGCGTGGCCTTTGCCGGTGTCGGATCCGGCTTGGCGACAACGGGTGCTGGCAGCTCGGGTATCTCGATCGCCCGTTTGCCCTTGAGCGGCGAGGTCGTGCGGGCAATAACGTTCCACAACACGCGTTCTTCGTCGCTGAGCTTGCGGTCGCGGCGTGTGCTCATGACGCGCCACCGGAAAACAGGGGCTTGGGCAGCAAGGCGAAGAAATCGGCGTCGTTGCGGACAACGCCGGCAATCTCGCCTGCATCGAAACCGGAGCCGGCAAACAAATCGCCACGCGCCGGGCCAGTGATGGCTGAACCGGTGTCCTGGGCGATCATCAGCCGGGCAAAAGGTTTGCCGCCAAATGCGGTGAGGGCAGGGGCGGCGATGAAGAACGGCGTGCCGAAGGTGTGGAGCAGGCGGTCGACCGCAACCGAACGGCCCGGCGTCAGCGGCACCTTCGCCGCAGCGATGGGCCCAAGTGCCGGATCATCGACCTCGGCATACCTGAAGAAGATGTAGGAGAGATTGCGCCACAAGATATCGTCGACGCGCTCCGGATTGGCTTTGAACCAGGCGCGGATCGACTGCATCGTTACTTTTTCGAGCGGAATCTCGCCGATTTCGGCCAGAATTCCGCCCGGACCGGTGAAACGCTGGCCGGATTTGGCGGCATAGGTGACACGTCGCAGCGAACCGTCGGTCATGTTCAGACGGGCAGCGCCCTGGACATGGACGAAGAATGCGTCGACCGGGTCGGCAAGCCAGGCGATCTCAAGTCCCTTGCCTGAAAGCGCGCCCTGTTCGATCGCCGGGCGGTCGAAATACTCGACCGGCCCGTCAGCGGTCTGCTGCGCGAAAGCGAGATAGGGGTCCATGCCGGCGGGGCGGTTGTGGTCGTCAATGTCGACAAGATCGGCCGGTCGCGACAGCAGCGGCACCTGGAAAATCTCTGTCCTGACCGACGAGGCCTCGACTTCGGGCTCGTAAAAGCCGGTGACGAAACCGGTCTCGCGACCTTCCGGCGCAACAAAGGCAGGCTGGAAATGACGTTCGAAGAAGGCGCGGGCTTCAGCACCATTGCCCGCCGGTCGCGCGCGCGCTTCGGCATAGGCTGGGCCAAAAGCATCAAAAGCGACGCCGAGGGCGCCGCCGCGATAAGACTTGGTCAGGACATGAAAGGCAGAACGGCGAAAGGCCCCGAAGGCGGCTAGGTGGTCATCTCCCAGCCAACCGGGAAGGTCGGCAAAACCGACCGGGGCGAATGCGGGCGAGAGCAACACGGGCTTCGCCCGCCACGCGCGGTCAGTCTTCTTCCTCGGTCGCGACAAGCTTCCAATTCGGGTCGCGCGAACGGGTGTCGCGGGCAAAGGTCCAGACATCCTTGACCTCGGCCACAGTCTCCGGATCGCCGTCGATGACATCTCCGGCCTTGTCGCGCGTCGCCGAAATCAGCTCGCTGACGATGCGCAAGGTGACGTGAGCCTCGCCGCCCTTCATCTCGGCCGAGACGATATCGGCCTTGTTGATGCCGACGAAAGAGGACTGGATCTTCTCCGAGCGGCCTTCGCGGTCGGCGATCGCGGCAACAAAGCCGTCATAGACCTCGCGCGACAAAAGGTTCTTGAGCGTCTTACGGTCGCCGTCGGCATAGGCCATGACGATCATCTCGTAGGCCATCTTGGCGCCCTCGACGAAACCCTTGGGCTCGAAAGAAGCGTCGGCGTCCCTGATGGCGCGCAGCCCCTTGTTCAGGTCGGTGCCCGGCTTGGCGAAGGCGTCGATGGCGACATAGACCTCGTCGTTGGTTTCGCCTGGCGTGCGCTTGCGCTGCGGCAGCGACACGACGTTCTCGGGCTTGCCATTGGCGTCCTGAGGCTTGTTGCGGGCCGCCGTATAGGGGTCGAAGGGCGGACGTTCATTGCCGGTACGGCGTCCAAGCACGTTGCGGAGCTGGAAAAAGATCACCACCGCTGCGATTAGAAAGAAAATCGTGCCGAAATCGAAGAATTCCATATCTTCTGCCGATCCGTCCCTTGTTCGCGGCCGAAGCCAGCTTATGTGCCATTCGCCGGCGCCGCATCTGTGCAGCGCCTGTTAGCCTTGCATATAGAACGCATGCACCGATCATTCAAATTAAAGGCGCAGCGCCCTATCTAAAGATGTATGCGCTATGCCTGTGACCGCATATGGCTGTCACGTCAACTCAAACCGGACCGGATCAACGCTCTAGATGCTGCCTCTCCTGCTCCTTGCCCTGCCTTTGCTCGAAATCGCCGGATTTGTGCTGGTAGGTAGCGAAATCGGCGTGCTGTCGACCATCGGGCTTGTTCTGCTCAGCGCTGTCTTGGGCTCCATCCTGCTGCGCGTGCAGGGTTTTGGCGTCATGACCCGTATCCGTACCGAAATGGAAGCCGGCCGTGACCCGTCCAAGGAACTCGCCAACGGTGCGATGATCGTGCTCGCCGGCATCCTGTTGGTCATTCCCGGCTTCATCAGCGACATTGTCGGCATCCTGCTGTTCCTGCCGCCGGTCCGCGCCTTGGCCTGGCGGTTCCTCAGCAAGCGAGTGCGTTTCACCTCCGACTTCGGCGGTTTTGCCCGTCGCAGTGGCCCAGCAGGCGGCAAGACCATTGATCTCGACGAGGACGACTTTTCGCGCCAGCCCAACCCGAAATCACCCTGGCGCTCCATCCGCGACGAGTAGCGAGCGGCCTCCGCCAGAGGCAAAACCTTGTCTTGGCATGCCGAGCATGCTAGCGAACCGCGGATTCCAATCCGGGCCGCGTCGCGGCCGAGCCAAGAGGACATGGGCTTATGGCCACTAATGAAGCGCCGGAAGGTGCCAACGGCAACGGTAATGCACAGCAGCCCACGCTCAACGTGCTGGCGCAGTATGTGAAGGATTTCTCCTTCGAAAGCCCCGGCGCACCGAATTCGCTGCGCGGCCGCGACAAGGCTCCCGGCATCAACATCAATGTCAACGTCAACGCCAACCCGATGACGGACAAGCAGTTCGACGTCAACCTGACGTTGAGCGCCAAGGCCGCTTTCGACAAGGACGTGCTGTTCAACGTCGAGCTGGTCTATGGCGGCGTGTTCCGCATCGACGGCTTCCCGCAGGAGCACATGCTGCCGCTGCTCTTCATCGAGTGCCCGCGCCTGCTGTTCCCCTTCGCACGCCAGATCATCGCCGAAGCGACCCGCAATGGCGGCTTCCCGCCGCTGATGCTCGACCCGATCGATTTCGCGCAGATGTTCCAGCAGAAGATCGCCGAGGAACAGGCCGCTTCCAAGGTCAAGGTCAGCTAAGACCACGCCCAAGAGCGTCATTCATCGAAAGCCCGGCCTCAGCGCCGGGCTTTTTCGTATTCAAGCCTGTGTGAGCTTGGCCCAAAGGGCCTTTTCGCCAAGACCGCCAACCAGCTTTTCATGCGCGGCAAGTTCGGCCTCGGTCAGCCGCGCCGGCAACGGTTCGGGCCGCGTGGCGACAATGATCTCGATCTGCCGCGTTGAGCCGCCATTGCCGTTCGATGACGAATAGCTTTCCAGAACCAGCGCCGACTGCTTGCCGCCGATCAGCTCGATATAGACCTCGGCCAAAAGCTCGGAGTCGAGCAGGGCGCCATGCTTGGTGCGGCGGCTGTTGTCGATGCCGTAGCGACGGCACAACGCATCGAGCGAATTCGGACCCATCGGGTGCTTGCGGCGGGCAAGCGCCAGCGTATCGATCAGCTGGCCGGGGTCGATGGCGGGCTGATCGAGCCTTGCGAATTCGGCATTGATAAAGCCCAGATCGAAGTTGCCGTTGTGCGCGACAAGCTTGGCGCCGTCGATGAAGTCGATGAATTCATCGAGGATCTCGGAGAAAGTCGGCTTGCCCTCAAGGTCGGCGTTCGAGATGCCGTGCACATTCTGGGCGTCGGGATGGACCTGCCGCCCTTGCGGATTGATGTATTTGTGGAAGGTGTTGCCGGTCGGGAAACGGTTGACCATCTCGATGGCGCCAATCTCGATGACGCGGTCCTCGCGTGAATCAAGCCCGGTCGTTTCCGTGTCGAATATGATCTCGCGCAATGTAATGATTCTCCTTGGCGCGAGCATGCGCCCGCCATTTGCACTGGAACAAGGCCTAGGAGGCCCGCGGCGCCGGCTTTCCCACCGTCAAATCGTCAATGATTGACCGAACGGCCTCACGCGCGGCGTCGAGGCCGCTGCCCGTATCGATGATGTAGTCGGCAAGCTTGCGCTTTTCAGCGTCGGGAACCTGCTTGCCAAGGATCGCCTCGAATTTCTGCTCGGTCATGCCGGGCCGCGCCAGGACACGTTCGCGCTGGACCTCTGCCGAAGCCGTGACCACCACCACCTTGTCGACGCGGCCTCGACCATTCGTTTCGAACAGCAACGGGATGTCGAGCACGGCAATCGGCGCACCGTCGCCACGGTTGCGGTCGAGAAAGGCATTCGCATCAGCCCTAACCAACGGGTGGATGATGCCTTCGAGCTTCTTCAGTGCCGCTGCATCGCCCAGCACATGGCGGGAAAGCTCGGCGCGATCGACGACGCCATCCTTCACGGTTCCAGGGAAAGCCGCCTCGATCAAAGGTGCAGCTTCGCCGGCGTAGAGCCGATGCACAGCCTCATCGGAATCGTGAACCGGAACGCCCGCTTCCGCGAACATCTTCGCCGTCGTCGACTTGCCCATGCCGATCGACCCTGTCAGCCCCAGAACGATCATTTTGTCCTGTCCAGGTCGGCGACGATCAGGTTGCGCAATTCGGCGGTCACTTCGGGCCGATGGCCAAACCAGCGTTCGAAGCCAGGCACCGCCTGGTGCAGCAGCATGCCGAGCCCATCAACCGTCTTCAACCCGCGCGCCTTGGCAGCGGCAAGCAGTGGGGTTTCGAGCGGCACATAGACAATGTCGGTGACGATGGCGTGGTCGGGCAGGGTGGCCGGATCGGCGGGCAGTCCCTCATTGCCGTGCATGCCAAGTGCCGTCGTGTTGACCAGCAGAGATGCATCGCCCAGCAATTCGGCCGTAGCAGCTAGCGGATGCGCCGTGATGCCGGCACCGAACTGGTCGGCAAGCTCTTCTGCGCGCGCAACCGTGCGGTTGACGATGCGGATATCCTTGAAGCCGCGCTGCTTGAGCGCATGGATGATCGCCCGCGACGCCCCACCTGCGCCGAGCACCACCGCGACATCGCCCTTGGCCCAGCCGGGCGCCAGATGATCGAGATTGGCGGCAAAACCGTAGGCGTCGGTATTGCCGCCCCACAAGACACCATCCTCGAGCCACAGCGTGTTGACCGCGCCGATCTGTTCGGCTGCCTCGTCGCGGCACTGGACCGCTGCGAACGCCGCCTCCTTGTGCGGAATGGTGACGTTGCCGCCGCGCAAGCCGGCCGCCGACAGCCCAGCGACAAAGGCGGCAAAATTCTCGGGCGCGACATCGATCGCCGTGTAGCTGCCGTCGATGCCATAGCTCTTCAGCCAATGGCCGTGGATCATCGGCGAGCGCGAATGCGCGATAGGATGGCCGCAAACAAATGCTTTCAAGTCCGGTTCAGCCATCAATCGCGCCCAGTTTCCTCAGTTCCGCCAGCACTGGCAGCAGCGGCAGGCCGACAATCGTGAAATAATCGCCATCGATCTTGTCGARGAGCTGAATGCCTTCGCCTTCAATCTGATATGCGCCGACGCTCGATAGCGCCCTATCGCCGACGCGGGCAAGATGGCGGCCGATGAAGCCAGGATCCAGTTGGCGCATCGTCATGGATGCGACCTCCACATGGCGCCAGAGCGTTTCTCCGTCGCGAGCGATGACGACCGCACTGTTCAACTGATGCGTCCGACCTGAAAGCTTGAGCAGACGGCGGCGCGCGGCTTCCATGTCGGCGGCCTTGTGAAACACCAAGCCGTCAAGTGAAAGCGTCTGGTCGCAACCAAGCACCAGTCGACCAGGATGCGCTTCGCTGACCGCGACCGCCTTGGCCTCGGCCAGAACCAGCGCCACGTCTTGGGGTGACGCGCCGGTTTCAGCCAGCGGGGCCTCCACGGCTCTTTCATCAAGATCGGCTGGGATAGCCTCGACATCAACGCCGGCATTTTCCAGCATCTTTTTCCGGAACGGGCTTGCGGATGCCAGGATCAGTTTTTCGGTCACGGCTTTTCTCCTGAAGGACACGTTGCAGGGAAGCTTGTGCGGCTACAAAAGTGGTCCTAGCGCATCGATCCGTAAAGCGGAATCGATTTTCACCAGGCTGGGATGCCTACCAATAGCGGTCGGTTCCACACCTGCTCCGCGATGTGGCGAGCCTAACGGCTCTTGTTGCGCAACGCGACGATGGCGGCGGCCGTTTCCTCGATCGAGCGGCGACTGACGTCGATCATCGGCCAGTTGTGCTTGGTGCAGATCTTGCGGGCATAGGCCAGCTCTTCGGTGATCGATGCACGATCTACATATTCCTGTGCGTCGAATGCCATTGTCGTTCCGAGAACGCGGTTCTGGCGCACATGCGAGATGCGCTCGGCGGTGGCGATCAGCCCGACGACCAGCGGCTTCTCCGCCTGGACCAGGCTGTCGGGAACGGGAACACCCAGCACGATCGGGATATTGGCGGTCTTGATGCCGCGATTGGCGAGATAGATGCTCGTCGGCGTCTTCGACGTTCTGGAAATGCCGATCAGGACCACGTCCGCCTGTTCCATGTCGACCGGCAGCTGGCCGTCATCGTGCTCCATGGTGAAATTGAGCGCATCGATGCGGCGGAAATACTCGGCGTCGAGCACGTGCTGGGCGCCGACACGGCGGCCCGCCGGCGTGCCTAGATAAGACTGGAACACCGTCAGCACCGGCTCAAGCACTGACACGCAGGGCAGGCCCATCGCCGCGCAACGGCTGTCTATGGTGCCGGCAAGGTGCTGGTCGACCACCGTATAGAGCACGATGCCCGGCTCTTCTTCGATGTCGTCGAACACTTTCATCAGCTGCTTTTCGGTGCGGATCAGCGGGTAGATGTGCTCGATCGCGCGCGCATCCTTGTATTGCGCCGAGGCTGCGCGCCCCGCCGCCAGAAGCGTTTCGCCGGTGGCGTCGGAAATCAGGTGCAGATGGAAGAAGCTTTGGGGTTTGTTCACAGCGGGCGCCTGGGTCTGTGGTCAAATGTGGATAAACGGGCAGTTCGGCCCGAAGTGGACGGCGCGACTGTATCAGATGGCGACTTGTCCACAATTCGCCCTGCTGTCTGTTTCGATTCAGCGCCGGGGAGTATTATGGGGATAGTTTTTTAGTCCCCGGCTGTCCACAGAATCAGCACTTGGCGTGTCCCAGGCTAGATTCCTGATTCAAATCAACGAATCCGCCTGCTACCCGAAGTTTTCCACGCTGGCGAAAACGTCCGCGCGTCACTATGACAAGTGGATATCTCAAGCCGCCTATGGACAGGTCGTAATTCTCGATTCCAACAGACTCTAAGAATTAGAAGAATCCTTCGGATATAAATTTTTATTTATAGAAGGCTCAAGGAAAGGCAGGCTGATGCCCGTGAAACGCGCTCTGCTCCAAGTCCTGAAA
>NZ_JBFUKO010000089.1:0-13852 GCF_056400805.1 Aminobacter sp. P4_H6_2 | reverse complement strand
TCGCCGAACTGTTCGGCGTGCCGGTCAGCCTGTTCTTCGCCCATGAAGCGCCCGTCGAAGCCGAGCGCGGCGTGATCGTCCGGGCTGGGCGCCGCCGCAAGCTTGGCACAAGCGATTCCGGCCTGGTGGAAGAGCTATTGTCGCCCGATCTCGGCGGAAGCTTCGAAATGCTCCGCTCGATCTTCGCCCCGGGCGCCGAGTTGCGCGAACCGGCATCGCGACCGACCGAGGAAGCCGGTTACGTCGTTTCAGGCAGCTTCGACATCGAGATCGACGGCACGTGGCACAGGCTGGGCGCAGGCGACAGCTTTCGCTTCGACCACAAGCCGTTCCGGTGGAGGAACCCGGGATTTGTGCCGGCGGTGGTCATCTGGGTTGTATCGCCACCCGTCTATTGATCGCACGCAGGGAGGAAGACATGGCTGATTTGCCGAGCACGGCGCGCGTGGTGATCATCGGCGGAGGCGCGGTCGGCGTCTCCTCGCTCTATCACCTCGCCAAGGCAGGCTGGACCGATTGCGTCCTGCTCGAAAAGAACGAGCTGACCTCGGGTTCGACCTGGCACGCCGCCGGCAACGTACCGACCTTTTCGTCGTCCTGGTCGCTGATGAATATGCAGCGTTATTCGACCGAGCTTTATCGCGGGCTGGCGGCCGAAGTCGATTATCCGATGAACTACCATGTCACCGGCTCGCTGCGCCTTGCTCACAGCAAGGAGCGCATGCAGGAATTCCAGCGCGCCAAGGGCATGGGCCGCTACCAGGGCATGGACATCGAGGTGGTCGGCGTCGACGACATCAAGGCGCGCTACCCATTCATCGAAACGCACGACCTCAAGGGCGCGCTCTATGACCCCAACGACGGCGACATCGATCCCGCGCAGCTGACCCAGGCGCTGGCCAAGGGCGCGCGAGATATGGGTGCCAAGATCATCCGCTTCTGTCCGGTGCTATCGGTGCGCCGCGAGAACGACGAATGGGTGGTGGTCACTGGGCAAGGCGAAATCCGCTGCGAAAAAGTGGTCAACGCTGCAGGCTATCGCGCCGCCGAGGTCGGAAAGATGTTCGGCCGCGACGTGCCGATGATGGTGATGAGCCATCAATATATCCTGTTCGACGAAATCCCGGAGCTCGCCGCGTGGTCGCGCGAAGTGGGCAACAAACTGCCGCTGCTGCGCGACGTCGACACATCCTACTATCTGCGCCAGGAAAAGAACGGCATGAACCTTGGCCCCTATGAGCGCAACTGCCGAGCGCACTGGGCCACACCGGGCGATCCCATGCCGGCGGATTTCTCCTTCCAGCTTTATCCCGACGATCTCGACCGGCTCGAACACTATCTCAACGACGCCATCGCGCGCGTGCCGATCCTCGGCACCGCCGGCCTGTCCAAGGTCATCAACGGGCCGATCCCCTACGCGCCTGACGGCAACCCGCTGATCGGCCCCATGCCAGGCGTACCCAACGCCTTCGAGGCCTGCGTCTTCACCTTCGGCATAGCCCAGGCAGGTGGCGCCGGCAAAGTCCTTGCCGAATGGGTGACCAAGGGCGAGACCGAGTGGGACATGTGGTCGTGCGACCCGCGCCGTTTCACTTCTTTCGCCTCGGCCCCCGACTACGCGGTCGCCAAGGGCATGGAGGTCTACGGCCACGAATACGCCATCCACTTCCCCCGCCATGCCTGGCCGGCGGGGCGCAGCCGCAAGCTTTCGCCCGTCCACGACCGGATCGCAGCACTCGGCGCGCAATTCAACGCCTACAATGGCTGGGAACGCGCTACGTGGTACGCAAAGCCGGGCGATGACCTGTCCGAGCAGTCGACGCAGACTTTCGCCCGCTCAGGTCCATGGGAAAAGCGCATTCGCGAGGAATGCCTTGCCGTGCGCGATGCCGCCGGCATTCTCGACCTGCCCGGCTTCAGCCGCTTCAATCTCGACGGCCCTGGTGCCGCCGCGTGGCTGGACGAGCAGATCACAGGTGCCGTGCCCAAGGTCGGGCGTATCGGCCTTGCTTATTTCGCCGACGATCACGGCCGTATCGTCACCGAAATGTCGGTCGTGCGCCATTCCGAAAACCTGATGACACTGATCACGGCGGCCATCGCCCAGTGGCACGACTTCGAATGGCTGAAATCGCATATGCCGGCCGATGCCGCGTTCAAGCTGATCGACCGCACCGAGGAATTCTCTGCGCAGATCCTCGCCGGCCCGAACTCGCGGAAAATCCTGGTCGAAGTCTGCGAAGCTGATCTTTCCAAGCCATGGCTGACACATCAGGAAACCACCATCGCCGGCCGCTGGGCCAAGCTGGTCCGCGTTTCCTTCGCCGGCGAGCTTGGTTGGGAAATCCACACCAAGGTCGCCGATACCGCAGCCATCTTCGATGCCGTCTGGGCTTCTGGCCAGAAACACGGCCTGAAACCCTTCGGCATGTTCGCTCTCGATTCGCTCAGGCTCGAAAAAGGCTACCGCGCCTGGAAGGGCGATCTGTCGACCGACTACACCATTCTGCAAGGCGGTCTCGAGCGCTTCGTCAAATGGGACAAGCCGGAATTTCGCGGCAAGGCGGCCCTGCTCAGCGAGAAGCAGCAGGGGGCGAAGAAGCGTTTCGTCACGCTTGTCATCGACAATCCAGACGACTGCGACGCGCCCTACATGTCGACGCTCTGGCACAATGGCCAGATTGTCGGTGAGACCACGTCAGGAGGCTGGGGCCACAGGGTGGACAAATCGATTGCGCTGGGCATGCTGCGGGCCGATCTGGCCGCGCCCGGCACTGATGTGGAAGTCGAGATTTTCGGCGAGCGCTTCAAGGCGACGGTCCAGGAAGACAAGCCCTTGTGGGATCCCGAAAACGAAAGGCTCCGCTCCTAATGACACTTCCCTTCCCCGATCGGGCCTTTGGYGCCTTCATGTTCGACATGGACGGCACGATCCTGAGCTCGATTGCCTCCACAGAACGCGTCTGGACCGCCTGGGCGATCAAACATGGGCTCGACGTGGAAACCTTCCTGCCGACTATTCACGGTGTTCGCGCATACGAGACCATCAGCCGGCTGAACCTGCCGGGCATCGACCTGATGACCGAGATCGAGGAGTTAACGCAGGCCGAATTCGACGACGTCGACGGCATCGAACCCATCGACGGCGCATCCGCCTTTCTCAACACGCTGCCCGCCGAAYGCTGGGCAATTGTGACGTCAGCGCCCCGCAGGTTGGCGATCCGCAGGCTTGAAGCGGCCGGCCTGCCCATTCCGCGACTGATGGTGACAGGTGAAGACGTTGCCAACGGCAAGCCTGCGCCCGACTGCTTCCTGCTTGGCGCCGAGCGGCTCGGCGCCAAGCCGCAGGACTGCCTGGTGTTCGAGGACGCACCGGCCGGCATCCAGGCGGCCGAGGCCGCAGGCACGCAGGTGCTTGTCATCACCGCCACGCACAATCATGCCGGTGGCACACCTCATCCTTCTGTTTCTGGCTACGGCGCGCTGACGTCCCGACTCGACAGTTCCAGCAGGCTGACGCTCGCCCGTCTTGCGACCCTCATGGACGTGGGAGCCTGACATGCCCAAACCCTCATCGCGCATTTCCGGCATCGTTCCCTCAGGCAAGGATGGCTGGGAGGTGCATTTCGCCGCCATGACGCGTCAGCAGGCTGGCGAAGACATCATTATGCTGTCGGTCGGCGACCATGACTTCGACACGCCGAGCGAAACCGTCGAGGCATGTGTCGCCGCCGTTCGTGCTGGCTTCCATCATTATACCCAGCTTCCCGGCCTGCCGCGGCTGCGTGCCGCGATGGCGAGGGCTTCGACCCGCTGTACCGGCATCGACACCGCCCTTTCCGAGATCATCGCCACCCCCGGCGGCCAGGCCGCGCTCTATGCGGCCGTGCAGGCAACGCATGATCCAGGTGACCATGCCATCGTTGTTGCGCCCTATTACGCCACTTATCCTGGGACTTTCCGCGCGGCCGGCGCCAGCTACACCGTCGTAGAAGCGCAGGCATCAGATGGCTTCCAACCGCGTGCTGCCGACATCGAAAAAACGCTCAAGCCCAACACGCGCTCGATCCTGATCAACACGCCCAACAATCCGACAGGTGCTGTCTATTCCCGCAGGTGCCTCGAAGACATCGCCGAGCTTTGCGTCCGCCACGACCTGTGGCTGCTCTCCGACGAGGTCTACTGGACACTCGGCGGCGGTGAGCACGTTTCCCCGCGCGCCCTGCCCGGCATGGCCGAACGCACGCTGGTCATCAACTCGATGTCGAAGAGCCACGGCATGACCGGCTGGCGCATCGGCTGGCTGACCGCGCCGGCCGATCTCGTTTCGCTGGTCATCAACCTCAACCTTGTGACCACCTACGGCCTGACCGATTTTGTCAGCCGCGCTGCGATCGAGGCGCTGGAGAAGGACTACGGCGTCCAGAACATCGCCAAAACCTATGCCGACCGCCGCAACCTGTTCATCAACGAGGTGCGCGGGCTCAACAATGTCACCGTGCGCGGCTCAGAGGGCGGCATGTATGTCATGCTCGATATCAGTGCCATTGAGCCGGATTGCGAGAAGTTCGCCTGGGACCTGCTTGAAGCAGAGAAGGTCGCCGTCATGCCGGGCATAAGCTTCGGCGATGCCGCCGCAGGCCACATCCGCGTCAGTCTGTGCCAGCCCGACGAAGTCCTCAAGGAAGCCGCCGGCCGCCTGAGGCGCTTCGCCACCAGCTACGAGAGATCTGCTGCATGACCGGACTTCCCGCCCGTGCCCGCGCCGTCATCATCGGCGGCGGTGTATCAGGCTGCTCAGTCGCCTATCATCTGGCGAAGCTTGGCTGGACCGATATCGTGCTTTTGGAGCGCAAGCAGCTCACCTCAGGCACGACATGGCACGCGGCGGGATTGATCGGGCAGTTGCGCGCCTCGCAGAACATGACACGGCTCGCCAAATATTCGGCCGACCTCTACGTCAAGCTCGAGGCCGAAACCGGCGTGGCCACCGGCATGCGCCAGGTCGGCTCGATCACGGTGGCGCTGACCGAGGAGCGCAAGCACGAGATCTATCGCCAAGCCTCCCTGGCGCGCGCGTTCAATGTCGACGTGCGCGAGATTTCGCCTAGCGAAGTCAAGGAGATGTACCCGCATCTCAACGTGTCTGACGTGGTTGGCGCGGTGCATTTGCCGCTCGACGGCCAGTGCGACCCGGCGAATATTGCGATGGCCTTGGCCAAAGGCGCTCGCCAGCGCGGCGCCAAAATCGTCGAAAACGTCAAGGTATCAAAGGTTCACACCAGGGATGGTCGCGTCTCGGGTGTTTCCTGGGCGCAAGGCGGCGAACAAGGCACCATCGAGACCGACATCGTCATCAACTGCGCCGGCATGTGGGCGCGCGAACTGGGCGCCCAGAACGGCGTCACCATCCCGYTGCAYGCCTGCGAACATTTTTACCTCGTCACCGAGGCGATAAAGGGCCTTGGCCGCCTGCCGGTGCTGCGCGTGCCCGACGAATGCGCCTACTACAAGGAAGACGCGGGCAAGATGATGCTCGGCGCCTTCGAGCCGGTCGCCAAGCCATGGGGCATGGACGGCATCCGCGAGGATTTCTGCTTCGACCAGTTACCGGAAGACATGGATCACTTCGCGCCGATCCTCGAAATGGGCGTGAACCGCATGCCGATGCTGGAAACCGCCGGCATTCATACCTTCTTCAACGGCCCCGAAAGCTTCACGCCTGACGACCGCTATTATCTCGGCGAAGCACCGGAAGTGCGCGGCTACTGGGTGGCCGCGGGCTACAATTCGATCGGCATCGTCTCCTCCGGCGGCGCCGGCATGGCGCTGGCGCAATGGATTCATGACGGAGAAGCGCCGTTCGACCTGTGGGAGGTCGATATCCGCCGCGCCCAGCCATTCCAGAAGAACCGTCGTTACCTCAAGGAGCGTGTGTCGGAGACGCTCGGTCTGCTTTACGCCGATCACTTCCCTTACCGCCAGATGGCGACCTCGCGGAACGTCAGGCGATCCCCCCTCCACGAGCACCTGAAAGCGCGGGGCGCGGTGTTCGGCGAGGTCGCCGGCTGGGAGCGCGCCAACTGGTTCGCAAGAGAGGGCCAGGAGCGCGAGTATCACTATTCGTGGAAGCGGCAGAACTGGTTCGACAACCAGCGCGCCGAGCACCTCGCCGTACGGAACGGCGTCGGCCTGTTCGACATGACGTCCTTCGGCAAGATCCGCATCGAGGGCCGCGACGCGCTCACCTTCCTGCAAAAACTCTGCGCCAACGACATGGACGTCGCGCCGGGCAAGATCGTCTACACGCAGATGCTCAACCAGCGCGGCGGCATCGAAAGCGACCTCAYCGTCTCGCGGCTGTCGGCGTCCGCCTTCCTCGCCGTCGTTCCCGGCGCCACGCTGCAACGCGACCTCGCGTGGTTCAGGAAACATCTGGCCGACGAATTCGTCGTCATCACCGATGTCACCGCTTCTGAAAGCGTATTGTGCTTGATGGGGCCAAAGTCTCGGGAACTGATCCAGAAGGTCAGCCCCAACGATTTCTCAAATGAGAACAACCCGTTCGGAACATTTCAGGAGATTGAAATCGGCATGGGCCTCGCCCGCGCCCATCGGGTCACCTATGTCGGCGAACTCGGCTGGGAGCTTTATATCTCGACCGACCAAACCGCCCATGTCTTCGAAGCCATCGAGGAAGCCGGTGCGGACATGGGCTTGAAACTCTGTGGTCTGCACACGCTCGATTCCTGCCGCATCGAAAAAGCCTTCCGCCATTTCGGCCACGACATCACCGACGAGGACCATGTGCTGGAAGCCGGCCTCGGCTTTGCGGTGAAGACGGCAAAAGGCGATTTCCTCGGCCGTGATGCCGTCCTGCGCAAGAAGGAGGCCGGCCTCGACCGCCGCCTCGTGCAATTCCGTCTCACCGATCCTGAGCCCCTGCTTTTCCACAACGAGGCCATTGTCCGCGACGGCAAAATCGTCGGCACGATCACATCGGGCAACTATGGCCACTATCTCGGCGGCGCCATCGGCCTCGGTTATGTCCCCAGCAAGAACGAAACCGAAGCCGATGTGCTTGGCTCGTCCTATGGGATCGAAATCGCCGGCGGACGGTTCAAGGCGGAAGCATCGCTCAAGCCGATGTATGATCCCAAGTCCGAGCGCGTGCGGATGTAGCACCCCTTACAAAAAAGGCTGCGCTGACATATTCAGTCCAAGGCGAGTTTGATCGGCGAGGTCTGATTGTGACGAAACAGAAGCGACGCGTCTGGTGGGGCGACTTCAAGGCGGCCGACTTCGCGTCGATCGACCCTGAAAGGACAATCGCCGTCGTCCCCGTCGCGGCCATCGAGCAGCACGGCCCGCATCTGCCTGTGTCCACCGACCTCGCCATCATGGAGGGCATGCTGGCAGAGGTTTTTGCCCTTCTTYCCGAAAACCTGGACGCCCGCTTCCTGCCCATCCAGGCCGTCGGAAAATCCGACGAGCACATCTACGCGCCGGGCACGCTGAGCCTGCCGGCAAGCATCCTGGTCGACGCTTGGACGGAGATCAGCGCATCCGTCGCACGCGCCGGAATACGCAAATTCGTCTTTGTCACCTCGCACGGCGGCAATGAAGAGGTGATGGGCATCGTCTCACGCGAGCTGCGCGTCCGTTTCGGCGCGCTGTCGGTGCGCTCGAGCTGGGGTCGCTTCGGCCATCCCGACGGTCTCTATTCGCCGCGCGAGGTCCAGCTCGGCATCCATGGCGGCGACGTCGAGACGTCGCTGATGCTGCATTTCCGTCCCCATTTGGTCGACATGGCGAAAGCCGAGAACTTCGACTCGAGCTTCGAGCGCGCCGAGGGCGAATTCGAGCTGTTGCGCCCGCACGGTCCGCACGGCTTTTCCTGGATTGCCGGCGATCTCAACCCGCATGGGGTGGTCGGCAAAGCTGCAATCGCCACCGCCGAAAAAGGCCGCCTCACGGCTAGCCATCAGGCCGAAGGCTTCGTCCGTCTGCTGCAGGATATCCGCAAGGCGAAGCTATCGGAGTGRCTGATCTAGCCGACCAGCGCCCGCCAGGCCTCGAAATAGTCGCGCAGCGGTTCGTTGGCCGTTGCGTCCACAGCCCGGAACGCCGGCTGGCGGACGGCATCGGGCGCTACCAGCAAAGCCGCGCCCAGGCTTGTGCCTGTCGCACTGCCGGAACCGGAGAGCACGTTGCGGCCGGTGGCTGCGGCAAGCATCGTGCAATAGACGCGGTTTCTTGCAAACGGCCCCTCGACGATCACCGGCCCGCCCGCACCGGTCAGCTCCAAACAGATCGCCGTCATCATCGCCAGATAGAGCGACACGGCTGCGAAGCGCTCGCCAGGCGATTGCGGCTCGCCCAGCCAGGACGACTGTCGGTTCGGAAACGGGCCGGATCCCTGCTGGACCGAAGGTAGCAGCATCACCGAGGCCGCGAGGACCGCTGCCAGATCGGTATCGTCGCAATCCTCCCTGCCCGGCTCGACAGACAGCGAGAATTCTCGCCCGCCCATGAAGCGCGCGGAAGCGACGGGTTCACCAAGCGCGTCGACGTTGACCAGACAGTCACGCGCCGGATCAAGATTTTGGGGCGCACCGCCAACCGAGAGCACGACGACCCACGTGCCGGTCGACACCACCGAAAATGGTGAGGTCTGCTGGAGCAGATGCGGATAGAGCGAGGCGTTTGAATCATGGATGCCGCAGAATACCGGCGCGTCCTGACGTATGCCGATTTCCTCGGCAAGGTCTGGCAAGACGGTGCCGAGCAGGTCGGCGGCCTTGCGCACCGGCGCCATGCGCTGGTGCCAGCCCATCCGGTCGATCAGGCTCGACCATGTTCCCTTCGCCGGCTGCCAAAGATCGGTATGGCAGCCCAGCGATGTCGTTTCGTTGGCAAGCACGCCGCACAAGCGGAACGCCCAATACTGGGGATAGGTGACGATGGTCGAAACCAGCGCGAAATCGTCAGGAAATGCCGTGGCTTGCCAGAACAGCTGCGCACCGAGGTTGAGCCCGAGCGGCAGGCGCGGCGTACCAGTCTCGCCAAAGGGCGGACGCGCTGCGTCATACTCTTCCGAAAGGCTGTCGGGACCATCATGCTCGTAATCGAGTATCGGCATGGCAAGCGCCCCATCGGCGGCGAGCAGTGCGGCCGTAGCGCCATGCGTCGTCACCGAGATCGCGTCGATCGGACGCTCGCCCTGAAGGTCGGCCAGGCTCCGCTTGATGAACGTCCACAGCGCCTCGCAATCGAAGTGTGGGTAGATGCCATCGCGGACCACGACATTGGGCGTGCGGCGAACCGCGATTTCCGACAGCGTTTCGAGATCGACCAGCGCCACCTTGGCATTGGTCTTGCCGATGTCGATGACGGCGACGGTGCTGGGCCTGGTCATTTCATATGGAAGACGGTTTGCAGCGGCACGGAGAGYGGCTCGTTGTCCGGTTTGGTGGCCATGATGTCGGCCATATGCGCCCACCAGCGTTTCATGACGGGATGGTCCGGCAGTGCATCCATTGTGTGGTCCGCGCGACGCCACAACACGCCGAATAGCGTGTTGGCCTCCTCGTCGAGATGGATCGAATAGTCGGAAACGCCGGCATCCCTCAGCAGCGTCACCAGCTCCGGCCAGATCTCGTCATGGCGCTTGATGTACTCGGCCTTCATGCCTGCCTTAAACTTCATCTTGAAGGCATATTTCTCGGCACTCATGCCAGACGTCCCCYGCTGAAGCGGCCCCAAAGGATCGGCAGCGCGATGACCAGGATCAGAAGCAGACCGATGAAGATCGACATGACGATGCCGGGCACGTTGAGCAAACCCAGACCGAAAGTGACCAGCCCCATGATGAGGGCTGCCAGCACCACGCCCAAGATGGAACCCGCGCCGCCGAGAATGCTCACTCCACCAAGCACCACCATGGTGATGACTTCGAGCTCATAGCCTTGCGCGATGGAAGGCCGCGTCGACCCGAGCCGGGAGGTGATCAACACCGCCGCCATGCCTGACATCAGACCGGTGAGGCAAAAGAGCACGAACTTGATCCGCCCGACGCGCAGGCCGGAAAACTGCGCCGCGACTGCGTTGTTGCCAATCGCAAAGATGCGCCGACCGAAACTCGTACGGTGCAGCACGAACCAGTAGATGACGGCCGCAAGCGCAAACAGTGCAACCTCGAACGAGAATACCCACCAGACATAGCCCTGGCCGAAGAAGGCGAAGGACGCAGGGTAACCCTTGTAGGCCTGGTCGCCGAGGATGATGAAGGCCGTGCCGCGAAACAAGCTCATCGTGCCGATGGTGACGACAATCGACGGCAGGCCAAGGCCAGTCACCAGCAGACCGTTGAAGGCGCCGCAAGCAAGGCCAACGCCGACGCCGATCAGCACAAGGCCTGGCGTGTCGACACCGACCTGCGCCGCCATGCCCATCATGGTCGAGGCAAGTGCGATGATCGCCGCCACGGACAGGTCTATCTCGCCCGATATGATAAGCAGCGCCATCGCGAGCGCGATCAGGCCCTTTTCGGTGAAGTTGAAGGTCAGATCGGAGAGCGACCAGACGTCGAGGAAATAAGGTGAGGCAAAGCTGTTGACGATGAAGATCGCAACCGCGACCGCGACAAGCAGCGCCTCCCACGAGAGGATCGCCGAGCGGAGCGGTTTGTCGAGCCGGTCGGGAATGTGTCGCGGGACGGGAGTGGTGTCGGTCGCGCTCATGCCGTTTCCGCCTTCCTCAGGATGATACGGCCCTGCTTGCGCTCGCCGCGCGCGTTGAGCACCACGGCAAGCAGGATGGCGCTGCCCGAGATCGCCATCTGCCAGAAGGGCGATATGTTAATCACCGGAAGTGCCGTCGAGATGATGCCGAGAAACAGTGCGCCGAGCACGGCACCCGCGACCGAACCGATGCCGCCAGCGATCGAAATACCGCCGATGACGCAGGCCGCGATGATGTTGAGCTCATAGCCATTGGCGACCTCGACCGAGGCGATGACGTAGCGCGAAATCCAAAGATAGCCGCACAGGCCAGCCACGGCGCCCGAGATACAGAAGGCGAGGAACTTAGTGCGGCCGACATCGATGCCGGCATAGATCGAGGCCGTCGGGTTGACGCCAATGGCATAAAGCGAGCGGCCGACCGAGGTCCTGGTCATCAGCACGAAGAACAGGGCAATGACAACGATGGCGATCCACGACAAAACCGGCACGCCGATCAGTTGCACGCGCTGCAGCCCAACAAAGGCCGGGCTCATCTGGTCGGCGTTGACCCAGGCACCGCCCGAAATCAGGAAGGTAGCGCCGCGATAGATGGTCAGCGTGCCGAGGGTGACGACAATCGATGGGATGCCGAGCTTCCAGACCAGCATGCCGTTGAGCGCGCCGAGCAACAGGCCGACGCCAATGGCAACCAGCATCAACAGTGGGATCGGAAACGCCGGGAACGCGGCGTTGATCATCGCCACCACCATGCCGGTGAAGGCGAGATTGGAAGCCATCGACAGGTCAATCGAGCGGGTCAGGATGACCACCATCTGCCCGAGTGCCAGGATCATCAGGATAGAGGTGTCATTGAACACCGTCGCCAGATTGCCGGGGCGGGCAAAGCCGGGAAAGCGAACGGAGATAAGCCCAACGAGGGCGGCAATTGCGGCGAGCAGCCAGATTTCGCGATATTTCGTCAGCGTCTTCATGCGGCGATTCCCGCAGCGGTCTGAACCAGCGTCACCGCGTCGAGCCCATTGTTGTCGTAGACAGCCGCAATGCGACCTTCGCGCATGACCACCACCCTGTCGGACATGCCGAGGATTTCGGGCAGTTCGGACGACACCATGATGACGGAGAGCCCCTGCGCCACCAATTCCGCCATGAAGGCATGGACGGCGGCCTTGGAGCCGATGTCGATGCCCTTGGTCGGCTCGTCGAGGATGATCACCTTGGGATCGGTGGCGAGYCACTTGGCGATGACCACCTTCTGCTGGTTGCCACCCGACAGCGTGCCGACATCCTGGCTGAGCGAGGATGCGCGCAGGTCGAGCCGCTCGGTGTATTTGCGCGCCAGGGCGAATTCGTCCTTCAGCCGCAGCACGCCGGATTTCGAGGTGCGCTTGAGCGATGGCAGCGAGACGTTCTTGAAGATCGGCATGCCGATGACGACGCCCTGCTTGCCGCGTTCTTCCGGCACATAGACGACGCCTGCCTCGATGGCTTCCGCGGCGGAGCGCGGCGCGACAGGCGCTCCGTCCAGCGTCATGCTGCCACGGCTAGTCCTTGTGATGCCGAAGATCGCATGCATGAGTTCGCTGCGGCCAGCGCCGACGAGACCGTAGAAGCCGAGAATCTCGCCCTTGTGCAGTTCGAAGCTGATTCCGTCGAATTCGGTCGGGTGCGAAAGGTCCGAAACACTCAGCACCGCTGCACCGATCTGCGGCTTTCGTTCAGGGAAGATATGATCGACGGAGCGGCCGACCATCATCTTGACGATTTCGTTTTGGCTGGCATCGGCGAGCATCCCCTCGCCGATCATCTCGCCATCGCGGAAGACGGTGTAGCGCTCGGCGATGCGATAGATCTCATCGAATTTGTGGCTGATGAACAGTATCGCCTTGCCCTCGCGCTTGAGCAGCTCGATCAGCTCGAACAGGTCCTCGATCTCCTTGGTTGACAAAGCAGCCGTCGGCTCGTCCATGATGACAATCTGTGCGTCGATCGACATGGCGCGGGCGACCGCCACCAGATGCTTGTTGGCGATGCCGAGATCCTTGAGGCGCGCGTCGGGATCTATATGGGCAGCACCCATGACCTTCAGCACCTCGCTTGCCCGACTGCGCATGGCGCGCCAGTCGATAGTGCCGAAGCGGGTCCGTGGCGCATGGCCCAGGAAGATGTTTTCGGCCACGGACAGGTCGTCGAACAGCACGGTTTCCTGGTGGATCGCGGTGATGCCCTGCTCGAACGCGTCATGCGCGCTGGCGAGCGAAACCTGCGAGCCATCGACCGTGATGGTACCGGCGTCGGGCCGGTAGATGCCGGTCAAGATTTTGACCAGCGTCGACTTGCCGGCGCCGTTTTCACCGATCAGTGCTGTCACCTGTCCAGGATAAAGCGACAGCCCGACATTGTGCAGCGCGCGCACGCCCGGGAACGTCTTGGTCACGCCAGTAAGCGTCAGCCGGGGCGTTGCCGGATGATCCCGCATAGGCGTCTGGGTCGTGTGGGCTTTCGTATCCATATCCGTCTCAGGCCCTGTGGCAGGTCTGGGGGAAAGGCGCGGCGGGACAACAGCCCCGCCGGCCATGGCGTTCCGAGATCAGTAGATCTTCGAGAACTCTTCGATGTTTTTCTTGTCGAAGGTGAAGGGTGCGGCCATCGGCGCCGAATTGGTGTCGTCGAGCGTGACTTCACCGACGCGGCCGATCGAAAGCTTGGCGCCTGGCTTGGCTTCCATCTTCTTCACCGCCAGATCATGAGCGAGGTAGACGGCGGAATAGCCAAGGTCGATCGGGTTCCACAAAGCGACCGCCTGCGAAGCACCGTTGTCGATGAACTTCTTGAATTCGGACGGCAGCGCGAGGCCCGTAACATTGACCTTGCCGATCAGGTTCTCGTCGGTGACGACCTGGGCTGCTGCAACGACACCTACAGTAGTCGGTGCGATGATCGCCTTGAGGTTCGGATACGACTTCAGCAGGCCCTTGGCTTCGTCGGTGCTCTTGGCAGAGTCGTCATCGCCATAGACGGTCGCGACGAGATTGATCTTGGGGAACTTCTCCGGCAGCGCCTTCTTGGCCGCTTCGATCCAGGCATTCTGGTTGGTCGCGGTCGAGGAC
>NZ_JBFUKO010000088.1:0-13883 GCF_056400805.1 Aminobacter sp. P4_H6_2 | reverse complement strand
TCCCAACGAACACCAGCAGGACCAGATCGGCCACCCAACCGGCCTGCTGCAGTGGGCACAGTCCTGGCGAGAGGCGCGACTAAGCTGGAACGTACGTCAACCTAATCACGTCCTCGCCAACGTGATCGGTGGAAACAAGGCGGAGCGCAAGCCACTTTCCGACAAGCGGGGTCACGGGCTCCTCGGAAGTGACGGCCCAGATTATGCTCCGAGCCCTGGTGGCTTCAGATAGGTCATGATCAGTTCGATGACGTGTTGCCTTCGCTCGGCCAGCAAGTCCGGCGCGGCAAGATCGAGCCCGAAGGTGACCGACAGCGTATAGCGGCTTGAGATGTGAATGAAGCTCAGGGCGACGATTGAAATATAGAGTTGGGTCGGATCGACATTCGGGCGGAAGATGCCAGCGTTTTCCCCTTTTGTCAGAAGCGCCCTGATCGAGTCGATGAGCGGTCGCGACGAACGTGGGATGCTTTCGATCTCTTGGATGAATGCGCCTTTGAGCAGGTTCTCAGCACCAACCATGCTGATGAATTCGGGGTTCGCTGCCATGTAATCGTAGGTAAAGGCTGTCAGCGCCCGAATCCCGTCCGCCGGCTCCCGGTCGGCAATGTTGAGCTTGGCCTCGCTTGCACGCAGCTTGGCATAGACGTGCTCGATCGCAGTTCTGTACAGCAGCTCCTTGCTCTGGAAGTAGTGATAGAGCATCCGAATGTTACACTGGGCGCGTTCGACAATGCGTGCCGTGCTGGCGCCGCTCAGGCCGTATTCGCAGAATTCCTCCAGCCCAGCTTCCAGGATCGATGCGCGCGTTGCCACCGCATTGCGCGACTTTGGACGATTGGCACCCTCGTCACCCCTCGTGGTCTCGTTCATTCACAAACTTCCTTGCAACCGGGCATGACGCAATTCCTAGAGCAATTTCTACAGCATCCGCTGAAGAGGACAATTGACTCCCCATTTAGTAAGTAATAGCATACTTACATAATTTGAGGAACCCACCTTCGGCTGGCGACGGTGGTTGAAATGCAGCGAGGCTCATCGTGCCCAAGGAGGGAGCGAGCCGGCAGCGAAACGGGGGAGAGAACATGCTCAAGGCAATCAAGAGGATTCTTGCGATCGGCTGTGCCGCGTCGCTCGGTGCGGCTGTCGCGGCAGGCCCGGCAAGGGCGCTGGAGCCGGGGCAGATATCAGTCGCCATTACCGAGGCGATCTCCGGCTACAATCCTTATGCGGATTCCATCGTGCTCGTTGGATCAATCTGGTGCCAGGTCTATGGCTGCATCATGCGCTGGGACTTTGAAGCCGGTAAGTTTGTGCCGTTCCTGGCTGAAAGCGTCACCGTCGAGGACGATCTCCACTGGATCATTACCCTGCGCTCGGACTGGAAGCGCCACAACGGCGATCCGGTGGTGTCCGCGGATATCCTTCATTCGATCGAGCGCTCGCGCAACGACCCGCAGAGCATGTCGCAAGCCTCCGTCCAGTATATCGCATCGGCGGAGGCGCTTGACGACCGCCGGATCAGGATCACCACCACCCAGCCGATGGCAACGCTTCCGAGCTATCTCGCGACGCTCAAGATCACCTCGAAGAAGATCTTCGACGAGCACGGCGCCCAGGAAGCCGACCGCAAGTATCCGATTGGCGCAGGTCCCTACCGCCTGGCCGACATCGGTGTCGGCAGCCATATCGTCATCGAGCGGGTCGACGACCATCCACTCATCAGCCAAACCAACCCCAAGCGCATTATCTACCGCATGATGGCGGAGCCCGAGCAGCGCGTCACCGCGCTCGCCAACGGCGAAATCCAGATCGCGCAAGGCATTCCGCCCCAGTTGGTCAGCCGCGTCGAGCAGATGTCCAATGCCGGTGCCGAATTCGTCGACTCAGCCGAGATGATGTTCATTGCGATGAGCCCGAAAACCGCACCATGGGATAATCCGAAAGTGCGCAAGGCGGTGTGCCATGCCATCAATCGCGAGGGCATCGCCCGGGCGATACTCGGCAATCGGGCGACCCTCCTGGACGGCCCGGTCGGCAAGGGCCAATTGGGCTACGATCCGAACTACGTCACTCCGATTGACTACAATCCGGAAAAGGCAAGGCAGCTTCTCGTCGAGGCCGGCGCTGTCGGCGTCGAGGTTGATCTGTTCACCCCGGTCGGACGCTACATCGCCGACCGCCAGATCACCGAAGCGATCATTCCCATGCTGGAAGAAGTCGGCTTCAAACCGCGCCTGCAATCGCCGGAATGGGCCACCTTGTGGACGAATGTGCAGCGCGGCGACACGCCTTTCTACTATATGGGTCGCGGACAGATGCTCGATCCATCGCCAGCTCTAGCCCAGTATTTCGAAACCGGCGCCTCGCCGCGCCTGCAATACTCCAACCCTGAAGTCGATGCGCTTCTCCAGGCTGAGCGTCGGGAATTCGACCCTGAAAAGCGGGTCGCCATGCTCACCAAGGCGATGGCCGCCATCACCGACGATGCACCAGCCTGCTTCCTGTGGCTGCACCAGTTGGCCTGGGGCGTTGCCAAGGGCGTGGAGTTCAAGCCGAGCAAGGCTGACCGCGTCAACGGCTGGGAAATCCACCTCCGCTAAAGCGCCGATCGCCAGTCGCAACGGGGCGGGCAACCTTGCCCCACCCCGTTATCCTTCTCCTCGCGAGCCGCAGGTCGTTCCATGTTAGGCTACACGCTGAAGCGCGTGGCAGGCACCATTCCGGTCCTGCTCATGGTTTCGCTTCTCATCTTCTCGCTGATCCATGTCGCTCCGGGCGACCCTGTCGATATGCTCGTCGACGATGAGGCGACCGAACAGGTCCGCGAGGCCATCCGCGCCGCGTGGGGGCTCGATCAGCCGGTCTACATCCAGTATCTGACGTTTCTCAAAAACGCGGTGATGGGCGATTTTGGTGAATCGTTCCGCTACCGCGAGCCGGTCATGGACCTGGTTCTCGAGCGCCTGCCGGCAAGCCTTGAGCTTGCGGTCTACTCGACCCTGCTTGCCGTCATCGTCGGCCTGCCACTTGGCGTTTGGGCCGCGAGCCGCCCGAACTCGTTCATCGACACTGTCGGGTCGGTCGGCGGCTTTTTCGGCATCTCGCTGCCAAATTTCTGGCTCGGCATCCTGCTCATTTTGCTGTTCGCCGGCATCTTCAACCTGCTCCCGTCTGGTGGCCGGGCAACATGGGGCATGGGAGTCGACCCGGTCACCGGTTTCCTCACCATAGATGCCATGATCGCCGGGCGCTGGGATGCTCTGTGGGACGCCATGCGCCATCTGACGTTGCCGATCATCGTGCTCGGCACCAACATGACCGGCATCATCATGCAGATCACCCGTGCCTCGGTCATGGAAAACCTGCAGGAAGACTACGTCATGACGGCACGTGCCAAGGGCATGTCCGGCCGCGTCGTATTGTGGCGCCATGCCTTCCGCAATGCGCTCATTTCGGTCATCACCATCATCGGCCTGGAGTTCGGCACGCTGATCAGTGGCGCCATCATCGTCGAGACGGTCTTTTCCTGGCCAGGCATCGGCTACCTGCTTCTACAGGGCATTTCCTTCCGCGACTTTCCGCTGATCACCGGGCTGGTGCTCGTTTACACCTCGCTGTTCGTGCTCATCAATCTTCTCATCGACATGATCTACACGGTCGTCGATCCCCGTATCCGGCTGAGGTGACAAGCATGGCCCTCTCACCGAAAGCTCGTCAGTTGTCGAAGGCCATGAAGACCCCGAAAGCGGCCTTTGCCTTGACGGTGATCGTCCTCCTGCTGCTGGCAAGCGTTTTTGCGCCATTGCTTGCACCGTTCGATCCCAATCGTCAGGACTTGATGCTTGCGATGACGCCGCCGCAATTGACCGGCCCCCATTTCTTGGGCACCGACCATGTCGGTCGCGATCTGCTTAGCCGCATCGTTTATGGCTCCCGCGTTTCGCTGATGATCGCGATTGCGGTCGTTGCCTTCTCCGGTGTCGTCGGCGTGACGCTTGGGGTCGTCTCCGGCTACTATGGCGGCCGCATCGACTCCGCCATCCAGAAATTCCTGGAAGTGGTCTGGGCGTTTCCCCCGCTTTTGCTTGCGATTTCGATCGTCGCCTTCCTCGGCCAGAGCCTCGGCATCCTGATCATTGCGCTCGCCTCGCAGCGCTGGATTCCCTATTGCCGCCTTGCCCGGGCGGAGGCTCTGACACTTCGAGAACGCGAGTTCGTCGTCGCAGCGCGTTCACTGGGCGCAAGCGACGCCAGGATCCTGCGCACGCATATCCTGCCCAACCTCATCCAATCGGCGCTGATCGTCGGCACCTTCGCCATGGCAACCGCGATCATCGCCGAGTCGAGCCTTAGCTTCCTCGGGCTTGGCGTGCCTCCTTCGACCCCGACATGGGGCGGCATGCTGGCCGATGCCCGCGCCTACATAAGCACATCATGGTGGATGGCGCTGTTTCCCGGCCTCTGCATCTTCTGCACAGTGCTTGCCATCAATCTGCTCGGCGATGTCTTGCGCACCCACCTAGATCCTCGTCTACGCACCAAGTGACGGGCCCTCAATCAACAAAAGAAGGATAGACCGCTGTGATCGAACGTTTCGAAACCGCGAAGACCGACGGCGCCGTCAAGAGCATGTGCGTCACCCACAATGACATGATCTTCCTCTCTGGTGTCCACGCCACCGACACTAGTGGCGACATCAAGGAACAGGCCCGCGAGGTGCTGGGCACAATCGACCGTCTGTTGGCCTCCGCCGGCTCTGACCACAAGTCGATTTTCGTGGTCCATGTCTGGCTAAAGGACATGCGTTATTTCGGTGCGATGAATTCCGTGTGGAACGAGTGGGCCGATCCGGCCAATCCGCCAGCACGCACCTGCGTCAGCGGCGAGCTCTATCGTTCCGATTGCCTGGTCGAGGCCGTCGTCATCGCCTACCGGGCTTGAACGACGCGCACAGATAGGGAGACAGATATGGAACTGAGAGAAATCGGTCGCGTGCATGGGCCGGGGCGCCCCACGATCTGCCTCGGCAAGGCCTCCAACACGCTGGCATCGGTCTGCCTGACCGCACCGGACAAGAGCGGTGACGTCAAGGAACAGTCGCTGCAGATCCTCAACATCATCGATCAGCACTTCAAGGACGTCGGATCATCGCGCAAGCAGATCCTGATGGTTCAGGTGTGGCTGTTCGACATCGCCGAGTATGATGCCTTCTGCGAAGTCTGGAACGACTGGATCGATCCCGAAGGCGTTCCGGCACTGTCGGTTGTCACCGGTCATGCGGCACGGCGCGATTGTGCCGTCGAGATCCGCGCCTACGCGGCGTGCTGACAACGGTTTGATCCCTGCGGCTCCTGGAGATGAACGTGACTGAAGAACTGCTCAAGATTACCGATCTCGCCGTACATTTCGACGGAGCCGCGGAACAGGATCTCGCCGTCAAAGGAATAGACCTCGCCATTAGACGTGGCGAGGTGGTGGCGCTTGTCGGTGAATCGGGATCGGGCAAGTCCGTCACTGCCAAATCGGTGATGCGCCTCGTACACTTCATGGGCGGCCGTATCGTCCGCGGCAGCGCGACCCTGCGCGACAAGGTCGGTGCCACCGTCGACTTGTTTGGCCTCGACGAAACCCAGGCGCAGAAGATCCGGGGCGACAGGCTGGCCATGATCTTCCAGGAGCCGATGACCTCGCTCAATCCAGTGCTGACCATTGGCGCGCAGCTGTCCGAGGTGGTCATCCGGCACCGCAAGGTCGGCCGGGCAGAGGCCGATCGTATTTCGCTGGAGGCTCTGCAGCAGGTGCGGATACCTGAGCCCGAGCGGCGGCTGAAGCAATATCCGCACGAGCTTTCCGGCGGCATGCGTCAGCGCGTCATGATTGCCATGGCGATACTTTGCAAACCCGACCTTTTGATCGCCGACGAGCCGACGACGGCCCTCGATGTCACGGTTCAGGCGGAGATCCTCGCGCTCTTGAAGGTCATCCAGCGGGAAACCGGCATGGCGATCTTGCTCATCACCCACGACATGGGCATCGTCGCCGAAGTCGCCGACAAGGTTGTCGTCATGCTGCGCGGCGAAGTGGTCGAACAGGGCGATGTCCATTCGATCTTCAACGCCCCGCAACATGAATATACCCGCCGGCTGCTCGATGCCGCCCCCAAGCTGGGCGACATGCGCAATGACGCGGCTGAAGGCGAGTCCCCAACAGATGCTGTCGATACGCAGGATGAAGCCGATGTCGTCCTCAGCGTCCGCAATCTGGTGACGCGATTCGCCGTTCGCCAGGGCATTTTCCAACGCGTGGTTGCCAACGTTCATGCAGTCGAGAACGTCTCGTTCGACCTGCGGGCCAAGGAAACCTTGTCTCTGGTCGGTGAAAGCGGTTGCGGCAAGTCAACCGCAGGCAAGACCATCATGCGCCTGATCAATGCCAACTCGGGGGACATCCTGCTTCAGGGGCGCAAGCTGAATGACATTGGCTCTTCCGACATGCGCGAGACGCGCAAGAGCATCCAGATGGTGTTCCAAGACCCTTATGCGTCGCTCAATCCACGCATGAACGTCGAACAGATCGTCGCCGAGCCGCTTCTGATCCACAATATGGGCTCACCGGCTGCTATCCGCGCCCGGGTGATGAGCCTGCTCGACAGGGTTGGCCTGACCCAGGAACAGGCCGCCCGCTACCCGCATCAGTTTTCCGGCGGCCAGCGCCAGCGCATCTGCATCGCGCGTGCCTTGGCACTGAATCCCAAGGTGATCATCGCCGACGAGCCGGTTTCAGCCCTCGATGTTTCGATCCAGGCGCAGATCCTAGACCTTCTTGCCGAGATCCAGGAGGAGTTTGCGATTTCCATCCTCTTCATCTCCCACGACATGGCCGTGGTGGAAAAGGTAAGCGACCGTATAGCGGTGATGTATCTGGGCGAGATCATCGAGATCGGACCGCGCGATGCCGTGCTGCAATCGCCCGCGCATCCTTATACCCGCCGCCTGCTCGATGCCGTGCCGATCGTCCACCCCGACCGGCGCCGTGAGCGTACGCTGGCAGCCCGCGAACTCAAAAGCCCGATCCGGCCCGTCGACTATCGCCACGAGGCAATTCCGATGAAGACAATTAGTCGCGACCACTTCGCCCGGCTGGAGTAGTCTGGGCACGCCGCATAAGGCATGGCCGCGAACGCTCCATTCGTTTGGCACCTATCAAGCCGCGGGGCCAAACGCCACGGGTGGGAGTCCCCGTGGCGCTTTTCTTGGGGGAGGCTCAGGGCCGAGCCAACTAGCGCGACTTCAGCACGTCAGTCACACGGTCTCCTTCGCCGTTCAACATGATCGTTACCTTCTCGCCTGCCTGGAGTGGGGGCAAGGCAACGTCGCGCGGCACCGTGTAGCTTCTGCCGTTCTCGAGAGTGATGACACGTACATCGTGGTTGTATTTGGCAATAACGCCGTCGCGGGAGGATGCGAGTGCCGCGCCTGCAAGAAGAATGAGAGGTGCGACAATGAGGAGGATCTTCTTCATTTTAGGTGTGCCTTCTATTTTTGATCAATGGAGGGGCGCTACCCGGCATCGCTGATGCCGGGATTGTCCACGCCAATGTTTTTCGCAAGGATCTGACTTCGGTCTGATGACCGGTGATGTGGGCCTGCAGACTGGCCGCAAGCCGTATTCGATTATCAGCCGAGCATGCCGTTTCCTTCCTGGTTGGCGGCTTTTGGAGCCGTTGTTACAAGCTGCCCTTTCCAGTTACTGGAAAGTCAAGCGTGCTGATGCAAAGCTGTCGCTGATGGCTTTCCTGGCAGAACTCTCTCGGAAATTCAGCAATAGTCACCCTCAATACATGGGCATCTGGCCATCGCTCGTGAGGGTGCGAGAGCTATCGATTCGTTGCCGATCAGAGGTTTTCTGCGACGACGCATGCAGCTTGGCGCCAAAAGACCGTCGATCTTCCAGTCACTGGAAACACCACCATCGCTGAAGATCATCAAGCGGTGTCGTCGGAGACGTCGCGCAATGTATAGCGCGCACTGAATGCGTCCCAGACCCAGCAATCGGCTGGCTGCGTTTCGGCTTGAGTGCCAATCGCCAATCCTTCCCTTCATCCGCGCCTTTCTCCGCCAAAGCCAAAATGCTTGRGGCCGCGCCTAGGCGGTTGATCTGTCCCCAAACTTGCTATAATCACGATGATGGTTTGATCAAATGAGCGTATGAACTTGAGGTGCCCGATGACAAGAAAAGCGATCTACTCCGGTTCTCCCTTCGAGGAACTCGCGGGCTATTCCCGCGCTCTCGTCGACGGGGACTGGATCTTCGTTTCGGGCACGGCCGGTCATGACCCTTCCATCGGAGGCTTTGCGCACGAAGCGGAAGCCCAGGCGCGGCGCTCACTCGACATCATCGCTGCGGCATTGGACGAAGCTGGGTCCGGCTTGCGCGATATCGTTTCGGTGCGCGTCTATCTCGCCAGCCGCGACGACGTCATGGCCGTCTCGCGTGTGCTCGGCGAGACCTTCGCCGATCCGCGCCCGACCAACACGACCATCATCTGCGGTTTCCCCGTCGAAGAGATCAAGGTCGAGATCGAAGTGATCGCGCGCCGCCAAGTCGGTGCTGCGGCAAATGTCAGTCAGGTGGAACAATGAAGCGGGTCGCGCGGCGTATCTCGGAGACGCCACAAAAATCATTCGGCATGTATCAGAAGGCGGCGGCGCTCGCCGGTAGCGGGCGCGACCTCATCCATCTGGAACTTGGGCGACCATCCGCCGACACGCCCGACCATATCAAGCAGGCGACGATCGCGGCACTTCAGGCCGGCGATGTCCACTACAGCGACCTCAAGGGAACCGCGAGCTTCCGCGCGGCACTGGCTGAAAAGCTGCGCAACCAGAACGGAATGGATGTATCGGCTGCGGATATCCTGGTCACCAACGGCCTGACGCATGCCTCGTTTGCAGCTTTCCTGGCACTGCTCGATCCGGGCGACGAGGCGATCCTGCTCGACCCTTTCTACCCCCAGCATATCGGAAAGATCGAACTGGCCGGGGCCAAGCCGGTTTTCGTACAGCTTGATGCCGCCGATGCTTACACGCTCAAGCCTGAGCACATCGAGGGCAGCATCACCGAGCGCACTCGGATGATCGTGCTGGTAAACCCAGTCAATCCGACCGGGCGCGTCTATTCACGCGCAGAACTTGAAGGTCTTGCCGAGCTGGCGATCAGGCGCGACCTGCTCGTCATCTCCGACGAGGTCTATGAAGACATGGTCTATGACGGCCATGCGCATACAAGCATCGCCGCGCTGCCCGGTATGGCCGAGCGCACCATCACAGCTTTTGCATTCACCAAATCCTTTGCCATGGATGGATGGCGCCTTGGCTACATGGTGGCACCCGCCTGGGCCATGCCCGGGCTGCTCAAGATCACCGCCAACGACGCCACTCACGTCAACACATTTATCCAGGCCGGTGGTCGTGCTGCGATCACCGGTCCTTCGGAAGTCCTTGCCGAACTGGTCGACCAAGACCGCCAGAAACGCGATCTTGTCGTCCGCCGCCTCAACCAGATGCCAGGCGTGAAATGCCCATTGCCGCAAGGCGCGATCTACGCATTTCCTGATATCTCCGCCTTCGGGATTCCCTCACAGGCGCTTGCGGAAAGGATCCTCGACGAGGCAGATGTGGTCGTCGAGGCTGGCAGCTTCTACGGTCAATCAGGCGAAGGCCATCTTCGCGTCTGTTTCGGTTCCGAGAGCCTGGAACGGCTGGACGAAGGCATGGACCGGCTGTCTAGGTTCTTCAACAATCTGTGGGATGGGCGCGACACCGCGGCAAGCACCGAGCCCTTGCGAGGCGGTGCATGACGCAAGGCGGCGATGTCATCCTTCAGACCCGAGGCCTTGGCAGGAGCTTTGGTGCTCTCAAGGCCGTCGACAATGTCGACATATCAGTCAGGGCAGGCCAGATCACTGGCCTGATCGGTCCCAACGGAGCGGGCAAGAGCACGTTGTTTGGCCTCATTGCCGGCGAAGTCCAGCCAAGCGCTGGCGAAGTGATCTTCGCCGGTCAGCGTATATCGGGTCTCAGGCCAGATAAGATATTCCGCAGTGGCCTCGCGCGAACCTTTCAGATCCCTCGGCCCTTTCCTGAGATGTCGGTGCTCGAAAACGTCATGCTGTCGGCGACTGACCAGTTGGGCGAGAATTTCTGGAACAATTGGTTCCGTGGTGGACTGGTCGGCGCTGAAGAGCGCCGCGCCCGCGAGCGGGCTATGGAGGTGCTTACCTTCACCGGCCTTGCCGACAAGGCGCGCGACCTCGCCGGCGTGCTCTCGGGTGGCCAGCAGAAACTACTCGAGCTTGCTCGTGTCATGATGGTCGATCCGCCGCTGATCCTGCTCGACGAGCCGACAGCGGGCGTCAATCCTACCCTTATCGAAACCCTCATCGACAAGATCGTGGCGCTCAACGAGCGCGGTGTCGCCTTCCTCATTGTCGAGCACAACATGGACATGGTGATGCGCATCTGCCGCCATATCGTGGTGATGGCTCAGGGCAAGGTGATCTTCGAAGGCGATCCCGCCGGCGTGATGAAAGAGCAGCGCGTCGTCGATGCCTATCTCGGCGACGTGACAGTGGGAGAACTGGCATGAACACGCCCGTCTGCGAGGCGCGCAATCTACGCGCCAGCTACATCCCAGGCATGCCGATCGTCTTCGACATTTCGGTCACCATCGATGCCGGTGAACTTGTCACGCTCATCGGCCCTAACGGTGCTGGCAAGTCGACTTTTCTCAAAGCGCTTGCCGGTCTGCTTCTGGTCGAGGGCGGAGAGGTCAAGCTCGGCGGCAAGCGTATCTCCGGTCTGCCAACGCACGAGATCATCGCCGCCGGCATCGGTTTTGTGCCACAGACCAGCAACGTGTTCTCCTCCCTGTCGATCGAGGACAATCTGATCAGCGGCGGCCACACCTTGCCACGTTCCGTGCTGAAGGAGCGCGTGCAGCGCGCCTTTGAACATTTCCCTGCACTTGCCGATCGCCGCCGCGCCGCAGCCAATGTGCTGTCGGGCGGCCAGCGCCAGATGCTTGCAGTGGCGCGCGCGCTGATGACCGACCCGCGCGTTATCATGCTTGACGAGCCGACAGCGGGTCTCGCCCCAAAGATCGTTCATGAGGTTCTCGAGGATCTGCGTCGTCTCGCCAAGAGCGGAGTTGCGGTGCTGATGGTCGAGCAGAACGCAAAGGCAGCACTTCGGGTTTCCGACCGCGCCTATGTCCTAGTCGAGGGTCGCAACCATATGACGGGGACGGCGTCCGACCTGCTCGACAACGACGCAATTGCCGAGGCATTCCTGGGCTTCCGGAGGAAATCATGATCGGACAAGCCATCGCCGACGGTCTGTTGACCGGCGGCATCCTCGCGCTCGGGGCGATCGGCTATTCGCTGTGCTCGCATATGCTGAAATTCGCCAATTTCGCCCATGCCGAAATGCTGACCTGGGGAGCCTATCTCGCATTTGCGGTTGTGGCGTTCCTGCCAGCCAGCCAGGCTATCGGCCCCTTCTCTTTCGGGTGGCCGCTGATCGTTGCCATCGTTGTTTCCTGCATCGGCACTGGCCTGATTGCCGTTGCCGCTGACACCTTGGTTTTCTCCAAGCTCAGGAAGCGCCGCGCCGGCAGCCTGACGCTGGTCTTCGCCAGCTTCGGCATCGCGCTGATCCTGCGCAATCTCGTGCTGTTTGCCTGGGGCGCCGACGCCCATTACTTCAGCCAGGAACTGCAGATCTCGCTAGAGGTCCTGCCCAATGTGCGCCTTATGCCCGACCAGGTACTTGTTTTGGTGCTGACCATGGTGCTGGTGGTGGCGCTGCACCTGTTCCTGAAGTTCAGCCGTGTCGGTGTCGCCATGCGCTCGATGGCCGAGAATCCGGCCCTGTCGCAGGTCTGCGGCATCGACATCGCCAAGGTGGTGCGCTGGACCTGGATGCTGAGCGGTGCACTTGCGGCCATCGCGGGTGTCTTTGCCGGGCTCACTGTGCAGATTCGCCCCGAGATGGGCTTCAACATGCTGCTGGCGCTGTTCACGGCGGCGATCCTCGGCGGCACCGGGAGCCTGTTTGGCGCGGTTGCCGGCGGCTTGATCGTTGGTCTCGCGGAAAGCCTGTCGGCGCTGGTCATCCCTACCGGCTATAAGGCGGCGGTGCCCTTCGCCCTGCTGCTCGTTATCCTCTACCTCAGGCCGCAGGGCCTCTTCTCCAGGTCGGCACGCGTGTGAGGCTCAGATGATCGGATTTGTTTCGTATCTCGTATTCTTCTTCACTGTCGCACTCATCTTGGGCATCGCGACGCTTGGGCTCAACCTGCAATGGGGCGGCACAGGCCTGTTCAACGCCGGTATCGTTGGTTTTTACGCCATCGGCGCCTACACCTTCGCAATCCTCACCGCGCCGGCGCGGCCTGAGCTTCTCGGCAATTTCGAGCTGCCCTGGATTGTCGGGCTTATCGGCKCTATGGCCGCAGTTGCCTTAGCTGCCCTCATCACCGGACTGGCGACGGTTCGGCTAAGGGGCGACTATCTCGCTGTCGCAACCTTCGGAATCGCTGTCACCATCCAGCTTGTCGCCACCAACTTCGAAGCCCTGACGGGCGGTACGATGGGCATCGCTTCGATTCCCAACCCTTTCCGCGGGCTGTTTGCGACCCCGCTCGCCAACAATCTCGGCTATCTCGCCGTCGTTGTGGCGGTTCTGGCCGTAGCCTATCTCGCACTTGAGCGTATCGCGCGGTCGCCGTGGGGACGCGTCCTCAAAGCGATCCGCGAAGACGAGGTCGCAGCTGAAACACTGGGCAAAAACACCCGCAGCTTTCGCCTCCAGGCCTTTGTCATCGGCTCTACGCTGATGGGGCTTGCCGGCGCGCTCTACGCCAGCTTCATCGGTTTCGTCAGCCCCTTCGACTTCCTCCCGATCCTGACCTTCCAAATCTGGACGATGCTCATCATTGGCGGCAGCGGCAACAATCGCGGTGCCATTTTGGGTGCGATCGTGGTCTGGGGTATCTGGAGCGCAATCGGCGCGGCTTCGTCGAAAATCCTGCCCGAGCAGTACCAGATCTATGGTGGCGCGGCTCAGGCCATGATCATTGGCCTGGCGTTGGTTCTGGTGCTTTTGCTGCGTCCCCGCGGCTTGATCGGTGAACAGCCGGTCACCTCAAGGCACGCCGCCTGAGATGCCAATCGGGTCGGCGCTCGCGCCGGCCCTTTCAGGCCTTATCGACCATTTCCTTGCACAAGCGGCGCAGCAGCGCTTGGGTCGTTTCGATGTCACCCTTGATCGCCTTGGCAGCGGTGCGACCGTCGCCAGCGTCAATCGCGTCGATAAGGTCGCGGTGATGCGAGCTCGGCTTATATTTCCCGGACACCAGCACCGGCTCGATGTGACCCGACAGCATGCGCATGTAGGGGCCGAACCTTAGCCAAAGGCTCTGTATGAACTGAGTGATGACAGGCGAACCGCAGCAGTCGTAGATGGCGAAATGCAGCTCCTGGTTCCGCGCCAGCATCTCTTCGAGATTTCTGTCATTGGCCGCAGCTTCATGGTCTTCGACAAGGGCGCGGAAGGTGCGCCTGTCGACTGGCGTGCAGCGCTCGGTCGCAAGTTTGGTTGCAAGTGTTTCAAGCGCGATGCGCGTCAGGCACAAATCGTCCAGCGCAGCCAAGCTGACTGTCGGCACCTGGGCCGAACCGGTCGTCAGCACCACCAGCGCGTTCTCGGCGATGAGGCGACGCAGGGCTTCGCGAACCGGCATGTGGCTCGTCTTGAACGTGTCCGAAAGCATTGCGATCGTCAGCGTCTGGCCCGGGTCGAAATGGCCGGACATCAGCG
>NZ_JBFUKO010000087.1:0-13899 GCF_056400805.1 Aminobacter sp. P4_H6_2 | reverse complement strand
GTCCTTAAGACGTTGCAGGATGMGMGCCGCCGMGGACGTGACTAATSTCCCTCCTTGTGGGGGAGATGGCCGGCAGGCCAGAGGGGGGTGCGAAGGAATGAGACAGGGAAGGTTGGCTTCGTAAGGCAAACATCTCTTGTCACCATCTGTCAGCACCCACCGTGGATAGCCACTCGCATTTTTCCACGCCCCTCCGACCTGCCGTATCATTATCTCGCGATCTTCCACGGGACCCCGGTGCGCACCGGGCTCGGGGGGAAGCGCCGGTGCCGGGCTGGCAGGAGGTCGGTTCTCCTGCTGGGTGATGAGCCCCCAAGCCCGGGCCTTGCGGCGGCTGGCGGTGAAAGCCGAGGCGACTGAGCGGGGCAAGAACACCGGGCGGGGCGCGAACGTCGCGCCATAAAATCATTATCGGAAGGCACGGCCTCGCGCCCCGCTTCCCGAACTACCTCCTGCAAGGGAGTGCTCTTTGACAATGGCCAGACCGGAAACGGGGCGTGGCGGTGAATAAGCTTGGCTCCTTCGCCCCGTTTACGGGGAGAAGGTGCCGGCAGGCGGATGAGGGGCGGCGCGAACTCGCAAAGGTCTGCCCTGCCCCTCACCCGGCCCTTCGGGCCACCCTCTCCCCGTAAAAGGGGCGAGGGAAAGCTCCCACCCTCGCGCAAGCTTGGCGCAATAGGGTCGATGCGTCGTGGCATTGGCTCGCGGCGGGATTCGATCGGAAGCATCAATGGCGATCAGCGAAACCATTTCGGGCGAAGGCACGGCGAACAAGAGCGGACGCGACGTCTTCTTCGCCATCGGCATCGTCATCATCCTGGCGGTGCTGTTCCTGCCGATCCCGGCTTTCCTGATCGATATCGGCCTCGCCTTCTCCATCGCGATTTCGGTGCTGATCCTGATGGTCGCATTGTGGATCCAGCGCCCGCTCGATTTCTCGTCATTCCCAACGATCCTCCTGATCGCCACGATGCTGCGGCTGTCGCTCAACATTGCCACCACACGCATGATCCTGTCGCATGGCAACGAAGGCACGCATGCCGCCGGCTACGTCATTTCGGGCTTCTCGAACCTCGTCATGTCGGGAGATTTCGTCATCGGCCTGATCGTGTTCTTGATCCTCATCGTGGTCAATTTCATCGTCATCACCAAGGGCGCGACGCGTATCGCGGAGGTTGGCGCGCGTTTCACCCTCGACGCCATTCCCGGCAAGCAGATGTCGATCGACGCCGATCTTTCCGCCGGCATGATCGACGACAAGACAGCTCAGCTGCGCCGCCGTGAACTGGAAGAAGAAAGCTCCTTCTTCGGCTCGATGGACGGTGCGTCGAAATTCGTCCGCGGCGACGCTATCGCTGGCCTGTTGATCACCGCCATCAACATCGTCGGCGGTATCGCCATCGGCTATTTCCGCCACGACATGGGCATGGGCGAAGCAGCCGACGTGTTCATCAAGCTGTCGGTCGGCGACGGCCTGGTCACCCAGATCCCCGCGCTCATCGTCTCGCTCGCCGCCGGCCTGCTCGTCTCCAAGGGCGGCACCCGTGGCTCGACCAACCAGGCGGTGTTTGGCCAGCTTGGGGCATATCCGCGCGCGCTCTACGTCGCGGCCGGCCTGCTTTTGCTGCTCGCCTTGATGCCGGGCCTGCCGATGTTCCCGTTCATTTCGCTTGCCGCCTGCATGGCAGCACTCGGTTATGTCATCCCGATGCGGCACAACCGCCGTGTCGCCGAAGCCGACGCCGAAAAGGAGCAGGTCGCAGCCGACAAGGTCGAAGAGGAAAAAAACTCGGTCAAGGCATCGCTCGCCACCGCCGAGATCGAACTCCTGATCGGCAAGCAGCTATCAACCCGCCTGCTCGCCACCCATCAGGAACTCGCCTTCCGCATGTCAAAGATGCGCAAGAAGTTCGCCACCCAATACGGCTTCGTCGTTCCCGAAGTGCGGATGACCGACGACTTCTCGATCCCGCCCAAGAGCTATCAGATCAAGATCCATGGCACCGTCGTCGCCGAATACCAGATGCGTGTCGGCGAGATCATGGTGCTGCTCGGCTCCCGCGATCTGCCCGACATTCCAGGCGAGGAAGTCCGCGAGCCGGCCTTCGGCATGCGCGCATTTTCGGTGCTTGATTCCTTCTCCGAAGATCTGAAGCGCGAACAGTTCACCTTCGCCGACAACATGTCGGTGCTGCTCACCCATCTCTCCGAAGTGATCCGCAACAACCTGCCGCAGCTTTTGTCCTACAAGGACATGAAGGCGCTGCTCGAACGCCAGGACCCCGAATACCGCAAGCTCGCCGACGAGATCTGCACCTCGCACATCACCTATCCGGGCCTGCAGGCGGCGCTCAAGCTGCTGCTTGCAGAGCGCGTGTCGATCCGCAATCTCCACCTCATCATCGAGGCCATCGCCGAAATCTCGCCGCATGTCCGCCGCACCGAGCAGATCGTCGAGCATGTCCGCATCCGCATGGCGCAGCAGATCTGCGGCGATCTGAGCGAGGGCGGCGTGCTCAAGGTGCTGCGTCTCGGCAACCGCTGGGACCTCGCCTTCCACCAGAGCCTCAAGCGCGACGCCAAGGGCGACATACGCGAGTTCGACATCGACCCGCGCCAGCTCGAGGAATTCGGCCAGGATGCATCCAAGGCGATCCGCACGCATCTCGAGACCGGCGAGCGTTTCGTCATCGTCACAGCACCCGACGCCCGGCCCTATGTCCGCATGATCATCGAACGACTGTTCCCGACACTGCCGGTGCTCAGCCATGTCGAGATCGCCAAGGGCGTCGAACTGCGCGTGCTCGGTACCGTCTCATGAATGCTGCAGCGCAGGGCTTCGTCCTTGCGGGGTTCCTCGCTTTTTGCCGCATCGGCAGTTGCTTCATGCTGATGCCCGGCATTTCGAGCGTGCGCGTGCCCATGCATGTCAGGCTGTTCGTCGCGGTCGCCGCCACCGGCGGGCTTTTGGCTCATCTGTGGGACCAGATATTTCCCTTCGTCGATCCGCGCCCCGGCGTGCTGATGCCGATGATCGCGTCCGAACTTCTGATCGGCGGCCTCATCGGCCTGATGGCCAGGCTCTACATACTGGCGCTCATGTTCATGGGCTCGGCCATCGCCATGCTCGTCGGTTTCGGCGGCGTCGGCGGCCATGCCATCGAAGAAAACGAGCCGCAGGCCCCGCTTGCCTCGATCATTTCGATCGCGGCACTGATCCTGCTCTTCGCCTTCAATTTCCACCACGAGATCATCCGCGCGCTGGTTGCCTCCTACCAGGTCGCGCCGGTCAACATGTTCTTCAATCCACAGGCCGCCCTGGTCGATGTCACCGACACGTTGTCCGAAAGCTTCATGGTGGTGCTCAGGCTCGGCAGTCCGTTCATCGCCTATGCGATCCTGGTCAACCTGACGATCGGCTTCGTCAACAAGCTGACCCCGCAGATCCCGGTCTACTTCATCTCGCTGCCCTTCGTCGTCGCTGGCGGGCTGATCCTGATGTATTTCGGTATTACGACCATGCTCAGCCTGTTTGCCGACGGTTTCGTCGACATCACTGTGGGGAGATAGCCATGGCTTCGCGCAGGGATCGCCTGAAGAAACTGGTCGTGGTGCAGGAGCAGCTCAAGGCGCTACATGAGACGCGCCATGCCGGCTTTGTCGCCCAGGCGATCGCCGCCGAAACCGAGGTGACAGCGCTGGCGCGAAGCTTCGACAGCACCGAGGGCATATCGCAGCTGTTTCCGGAACTTTATCACCGGCGCATCTCGGCGGCGATCGACAGGCAGCAGCTCAATCTCGGCCTTGCCAATGTCGAGGTCGGAAAAATCGCCACGGCCACTGCCCGCACCAACATGGTCGAGCGCGCCTATCGCGATGTGCGGCGCCAGGACGAGCGCGACAGTGCTGACCGCGAACGGCTCGAGATCATTGAAAGAAAGCCCAATGACGACAAGTAAGGTTGCCACAAGCTTGACCCGCCACAATCAGTGGTAACACAAACCCCGGAAAGGCGAGCCAGCTTTGGCCATCTCCCCACCCAGCGACATCGTTCTGGACGTTGCCAAGGCTGTCGATCCAGCCGGCATCCAGGCCGCGCGCACGGCACTCGCCAACCGTACGGCGGGTCCCGCCGGAACCTTCTCGCTCACCGAGGCCAGCGTTACCGGCGGCATCTCGCGCCAGCCCGACAAGGCATCGCCCGACGCTTCGATGAAGAAGTTCGAGGCTATGGTGCTGCAAACCTTCATCGAAAACATGATGCCGAAGAACACCGAGAGCGTGTACGRCAAGGGTATGGCCGGCGACATGTGGAAGTCTATGATGGCGGAACACCTCGCCAACCAGACGGCTGAGGCCGGCGGCATCGGCATCGCCAAAGCCGTGATGCGCGACCACTACATCCAGAACGAAAAGGCGGTGCCGGTAAGCGGCGTCTCCGGCGGCCCCGATCAAGCCGCGCTCAACGAACAAACGAGCCAAGCGACTGCGCTCATCCAGGAAATGCAGCGGAAGATGGTCCAGTCGCTTGGAAGCGACAAAGCCGCCTCCGTCACTGACACCAATCGTAGAGGATAAGATATGTCGGATCTCTCCGAATACAGGGCTAACCTTCCGGCAGTTGCCGATCTCGCCGATACCACCGCCCGGCCAGGCAATGTCGCGACCATCATCAGCCGCATCGAAGATGCAGTCGAGGAAGAAACCACCGCGATCCGCACCGACGTCCATTTTGACATCAAGGCGTCGAACGCACGCAAGAGCCGCTATCTCTATGAACTGACCCGCGCCACCAAGGGCCTGGTCGAAGGCGAGTTCCCAAGCGAGCTCAAGGTCGGCGTCGAGCGCCTGCGCGACAAGCTGGTCGCCAATGAGCGCGCCATCCTCGCCCATCTCAGCGCGGTCAGCGAAGTCGCCGCCCTGCTCCGCGACGCCATCCAGCGCTCCGAAGCGGACGGCACCTATTCGGCCAACGAATTCGGATGGGCCCGGTGATCAAGTTCATCGCGGCGGCGCTATGGATTGTCGTCGTGACCCTCGGCGCGGTCTTCTATTCGTTCCAGGCCGCCGCCAACCTGCCGGCAGATGATACAAAGCAGCCGATGCTTGGCGGCCTCGACTACGTCAAGACCGACGTGATCTCGGTGCCGCTGCTCGGTGGCGAGCGCGTGCATGGTTATTTCCTCACGCGCCTCGTCTACACCGTCGAGCCCAAGGAAGTCGCCAAGATGTCGGTGCCGATGGACGCACTGCTTGTCGATCAGGTCTATTCTTATCTCTACGGCAACCCGCAGATCGACTTCACCCAATACGACAAGCTCGACCTCGATGCTTTTCGAAACGGTATCCGTGACAGCATCAATGCACGCATCGGTTCCAAGCTGGTGCACGAAGTGATGGTCGAGCAGATCGATTTCCTGACCCCCGACGATGTCCGCGACAACGCGGTCCGCAAGCGCTCCTCAGCCGCGGACGCCGCTGCTACAGAATCCGCCAAGCCTGAAACGACCCCTGCTACGGCACACTGAAACGGCTGGCAGCCCATTCGGGCTGCCGTAGTCGCCAGTTCGCGGCGCTAATTCAACGTTGACGTAAACGTCAATTGACCGCTATAGGCAATACAGACCTGTGACGCGGGCCGGCTTTGTCCGGATTGGTCCAGGGRGGCCGGGCGCGCAGCGCCTTTCAGGAAAAGACCAGGAGAGAGCCATGAGCATTCAGGCAGTCGCAGACAAGATCAAGGCGAAGGTAGAGAGCTCCGGCTTCGACCGCTCGATCAAGTTCGACACCGGCAGCGACGGCGTCATCGTCATCGACGGCGCAACGCTTTCGACAACCGACGCACCGGCCGATTGCACCATCAAGCTGTCGCTCGACGATCTCGAGTCGCTGATCGCAGGCGATCTCAACCCGACGATGGCGTTCATGACCGGCAAGATCAAGGTTGAGGGCGACATGTCTGTCGCCATGAGCCTGAGCCAGCTGCTCTGATCGACTAACCTGAAATCATCCCATCGAAAGAGGCCCGGTGTCACAGCCGGGCCTTTTTGCATAGCAAATTACATAAGCACCACCGCGTAATGCCGCGGTAATCATTGGCGCCCACAGCGCTCCGGTCACTGAATGCGACTGGAGTATCATGTGAATCGAAATCGATTGATTGCCTTGGCTGTGACCCTATGTGCGGCGGCTCTCGCGGGCTGCATGGACGATAGTTATGGCCCGCCGCGCTGGGACGACACGCGCTATCCGCCGCGCCATGGTGGGGACTACCCGCGCTATCACCCGCGCCCACCAGTGCCACCCATGCCACCACGTCCGCCCCGCCCGCCCCGCCCGCCATTTGCCGAGCCGGTCGACTGCTCGCGCGGACCTGACCGGTACCGGCACCCCGACTGCTACGACAGTCGGCGGCCACGCCATGGCGATGACCGGTATTACATAAACGAGCAATGATGTCTGAGCGCCGTGCCTCACACGGGGCACGGCGTTTTGCAGCAATCTCCCAAAGCCCGATCTGGAGTTGAAGGTGAAACGAAGCCGCCTCGCAGCAGTGGTGACGGCAATACTCTGCGCGGCATCTCTGACTGGCTGCGCCAACGACCTGTTCGGTGCCGCAAACGACTCGAACCCACCGCGAACCTCGCGGCTGCCACGAGCACAGCCAATGATCGATTGCGCGGCAAATACTGCCATGGCGCCGTCGCCAATCTGTTTTCCACCCGCCCCAAAGGCGTGATGTCAAGGCGCCGGGATTGCTCCCGGCGCCCGATCAGGCAGCCATGCGGGCGCGTTCTGTCTTGAGCTTGCGACCGGCGGCCTTCAGCACGCCCTTGGTGCCATCGAGGGCGCCCGGCACAAGTTCGAGCGCCAGGAAACGGTCGCGCTCGTAAGGTCCAGGCATCGAAAGTGAGCCCGTCTTTTCAGCCGAAAAGCCAAAGCGCGCATAATAAGGCGCGTCGCCGACCAGCAGGATGGCGCCGTGGCCAAGGCGGCCAGCTTCAGCAATCGCCTGGCGCATCAAAGCCGAACCGATACCGCCGCTTTTCATCGACGGATCGACAGCGAGAGGGCCAAGCAGCAGTGCTGCCGGACCGCCCTCGCCCAGGCGCAYGTCCCACAGCCGGACCGTGCCGACGACCGAGCCTTCGGAATTGCGCGCGATCAGCGCCAGGCCCTCGGATGGGCGACGGCCACGCCGCAGCTTCTCCGACGACTTCTTGCGCCGCTTCAGGCCCATGGCCCGGTCGAGCAAAGCCTCACGCGCCGGCATKTCGGCGAATGTTTCGGCCACAACCATGAAGTCGGGCGAGGAGTTGGTGATTTCTTTTTCGATATGCATGTCCGCGATCCTTCACGAGCGGATAACTGTTCCACAAGCGAGCCCGTGCGGGCGCCGATGCGCCCGCGCCGGGATGATCTGATCGGCTCTTGCGAGCCGTCAGATCACGTAGGATCGGAGAGGCTCGAAGCCGTTGAAGGCGACCGAAGAATAGGTCGTCGTGTAGGCGCCGGTGCCCTCGATCAGCACTTCGTCGCCGATGGTCAGCGACAAGGGCAGCGGGTACGGCGTCTTTTCGTACATGACGTCGGCCGAGTCACAGGTTGGGCCGGCGAGCACGCATGGCGACTTCTCGTCTGCGTCACGTGCCGTCACGATCGGGTAGCGGATGGCTTCGTCCATCGTCTCGGCGAGACCGCTGAACTTGCCGATGTCGAGGAACACCCAGCGCACATTGTCGTTGTCGGCCTTCTTCGAAATCAAGACGACCTCGGACTTGATGACGCCCGCATTGCCGACCATGCCGCGACCCGGCTCGATGATCGTCTCCGGAATGTTGTTTCCGAAGTGCTTGGACAGCGACTCGAAGATGGCCTGGCCATAAGCTTGGGCTGCCGGCACGTCGCGCAGATAGCGCGTCGGAAAGCCGCCGCCCATATTGACCATGCTGAGCGCGATGCCCTCCTCGGCCAGAGCTGCAAACACCTGCTTGGCGTCAGCCAGCGCGCGGTCCCAGGCCGAGAGATTGACCTGCTGCGAGCCGACATGGAACGACACGCCGCAGGCATCGAGCCCGAGCGACTTGGCATAGCGCAGCACGTCGACGGCCATTGCCGGCACGCAGCCGAATTTGCGCGACAGCGGCCATTCGGCACCTTCGCCGTCGGCCAAAATGCGGCAGAAAACGCGGGCGCCGGGAGCCGCACGCGCGATCTTTTCGACCTCTTCGACGCTATCGACAGCAAACAGCCGGATACCGAGTTCGTAGGCGCGCGCAATGTCGCGCTCCTTCTTGATGGTGTTGCCGAAGGAGATGCGCTCGGCCGGCGCGCCGGCATCCATGGCCATCTCGACTTCGGCGACCGAAGCGGTGTCGAAGGAGGAACCCATGGCAGCGAGCAGGCGCAGAATCTCGGGCGCCGGGTTTGCCTTCACCGCATAATAGATCTTGGATTCCGGCATCGCCTTTTCGAAGGCGTGGAAATTGTCGCGCACGACATCGAGGTCAAGGACGAGGCAAGGGCCGGACGGGCGTCGGGTGGCGAGGAAGTCGAGGATGCGCTGAGTGGCCATAGGTCTCTCCATCGCGCGGTCCTGCCGCGCAAAATCATCAAGCTGTGGGACGGCCGTTCCCGGCCGCGGTATCCCACGGTGGACAAAGACATGACCGCTATTTGATGGAACCAGCCTGTGGAGACCCTGGAACCATAAATGCGCTTCACGCGGCGGTGAACCTAGGCCAGCCCGGCTTCGGTTCGCTTTGTCTGCCTTGGCTTGGAAATGGGAGAACCCGTTCCGCACTGCCGGCAATGAAGGTGTGCCTCTTCAGTAACCCCGGCTTTTGGACAGCCGGAAGAGAACCAGAAAGGCCCGCACCGTCGTTGCTTCAAGGTGTCCTCGATTTTGCGGTTGGCCGCTAAATCGACTGGAGGGGTTAGCTCCAGTTACCTTACCGATTTCCTCGCCATTCGAGGGATCGGCGGACACCCACAGGCACGTGCGACTTTGGGCAAGCGGGGATATATGCACCGCGCCTGTCACAATCAATTAAAATCTCATGATGGGTTGAAAAAATTCATACGTCGAACAATGTTGCGGATATCGTAAACGGGCTTCGAACAATGACTAGCGCGTCCGGCCCCTTCAATGCGTTTCTCGACCTGCCGCAAGTGCCTGTTCCAAATACGGAATCCGGCGCTCTGGCGGGGCTGACCCTGGCGATCAAGGACATCTATGATGTCGCCGGCTACCCAACCGGCTGCGGCAACCCGCAAAAGGCCGCGAGCGCTCATCCGGCCCCTAAGACGGCCGGCTCGATTCAAGTGCTTCTCGATGCCGGCGCGCGATTCGTCGGCAAGACCCAAACCGACGAACTCGCCTTCTCGCTGATGGGTCAAAACGGGCATTATCCCTACCCGATCAATCCGGCGGCACCTGACCGCGTGACCGGGGGCTCGTCGTCTGGGTCGGCTGCCGCGGTGGCCGGCAAACTTGCCGACATTGCGATAGGTTCCGACACCGGCGGCTCGATCCGGGCACCGGCCAGCTTTTGCGGGCTGATCGGCCTGCGCACGACACACCGCCTGATTTCGCTCGACGGCGCCATGAAACTCTCGCCCAGCCTCGACACCTTCGGCTGGTTCGCCAAGGATATCGACACCTATGAGAAGGTGGCGAAGCTTTTGATCGGCACGGACGCCCATCGTGGCGCGCTCGACCGGCCCTTGGCGCTCGACTGGCTCGACCAATTGCCGACCGGGCCTGCCGAAGCCGCCGAGTACAAGCGGATGCGCGGGCAAGCCGAAAGCGCACTCGGTACGATTTCCAATGCAGCGCCCCTCACCTTCTCACCCGACGAACTTTACTGGTGCTTCCGCAAGATCCAGGCCTACGAGGCCTGGCAGCAACATGGCGCCTGGATATCGTCAGGCGACCGCGGCCTTACCCAAGGCGTCAGGGATCGCTTCGAGTTCGGCTCGGCCATCGAGGCGACTGCCTATCAGGCAGAAAGCGCCAAGCGTGATGCCGTCCGCGACGAGCTGGGAACATTGCTGGGCGACGACGGCTTTCTGGTCATGCCGACGGTGCCGGGTGCGGCCCCCTTGGCCAACGGTTTGCACGAGGAGCTTCTTGCCTATCGCGAGCGCGCGCTGATGCTGCTTTGCCTGTCTGGCCTGTCGGGATTCCCGCAGATCACCTTGCCCATAGGCACGGTCGACGGCGCGCCCTTCGGCCTGTCGTTGCTCGGCCCCGCCGGCAGCGACCTTGTGCTGATTGCGCTCGCACGCAAGATACTCAAGACTGCATCAAAGGACTGACCGCATGGACACACTGACCCGCATGCGCGCATTCATCGACGTGGTCGAGGCCGAGGGCTTTTCGGCCGCCGCGCGCAAGATCGGCCGTTCGAAGGCGCTATTGTCCAAATATGTGCGCGAGCTGGAGGACGAGCTCGGTGCGCTGCTGCTCAACCGCACGACCAGGCAGTTTTCGCTGACCGAGGCCGGCCACACTTACTACAGGCGTGCTTCCGAGATCATCCGCGAGGTCGACAGCCTGGCCGATGCCGTACGCGAATCCTCTGGCGACGTTCGCGGCCGCGTCAAGCTGTCGGCACCGCGTACCTTCGCCGATGCGCCGATCGGCCAGTCGCTGATCGACTTCGCCAAGGCGCACCCCGACATCGTGCTCGAGATCCATCTCGACGATCGTTTCGTCGATCTCGTCGAGGAGGGATTCGACCTCGCCATCCGCATTTCACGACTGGAGAACTCGTCCTTGATCGCGCGCCGGCTGGCCCCGTTCGGGATCAGGGTCTGCGCTTCGCCGGAACTGATCGAAAAGCACGGCATACCAAAGCGCCCGGCAGACCTCGGCGGCTTGCCCTGCATCATCGACACCAACGGCCGCTACCTCTCGAACTGGCCATTCGCCAGCGACACAGGCGACACCATGACCGTCTCGGTATCAGGGCCCATGGAGGTCAACAGCCCGATGGCGGCGCGCGCAGCGGCTGTCGCGGGGCTCGGCTTCGCCATGTTGCCGGACTTCATCGCCGCTCCCGACATCGAGGCCGGCCGGCTGATGCCGGTGCTCGACGATCGCCTGCTCAGCGGCGCCGGCATCTTCGCCGTCTATCCGCATCGCCGCTATCTGCCGGCGAAAATCCGCGTCTTCGTCGATTTCCTGGTCCAGTGGTTCAAGACCAATCCTTGCGATCATTCGACATAACAGTCGAACGCGTCCCACTTTTGCCYGGTTTCTGATAATTGTCGGCATCACCCAAAGCGCGGGACCGTCAGTATAATGATTCTGAAAACGTCAACGGCGATGCTGGCGACAGCCGCAGCGGCTTTGCTGGCCATGACCGTGCCGGCAAGCGTTCATCCGCACGTCTTTGCCGAGGCCCGGCTCGACGTCGTGCTCAATCCCGACAACAGTGTGAAGTCGCTGCGCCACCTCTGGCGTTTCGACGACCTGTTTTCGAGCACGGTTTTGATGGAGTTCGACAAGAATTCCGACCTCAAGCTCGACGACACCGAGCTGGCGGAGGTGGGCAAGACGGTGTTCGAATCCATCGGCGAGTACAATTACTTCCAGGTCGTGACAGTCGACGGCAAGGATGTCGCGATGAAGCCGCCCGCCGGTCTGATCGCCAATTTCGAAGACCAGCAGCTCATCATCCTGTTTGAAACCGAGCCGAAAGAGCCGCTGAAGCTCGCCGGCAAGATCGATTTCGGCGTCTATGATCCGACCTTCTATACGGCGATCGATTTCACCGACGACTCTAACCTGAGCGTCGCGAACCTGCCTTCGATCTGTACAAAACAGGTCATTCGCCCCGACCCGGACGAAGCCCTTGCGCAGAACCAGTCCAAGCTGACCGAGGCGTTCTTCAACGATCCATCGGGCACCGACATGAGCAAGATTTTTGCCACGCGCCTGGAATTGAACTGCCCAGCCAAGGGGTGATGCAGTGAAGAAGATGACGATCCGCCTGGTGTTCGCACTTTTGGCGCTCAGCTACGTGCTCAGCCATTTTGCCCTCCAGGCCCATGCGCAGAGTTCGCTTGGCATCGGCACCAACGAAGCTGTGGTGCCCTCGACTGGCCWGTTTTCCGGTGTGCTCAACTGGATCAACGTGCATCAGCAGCAATTCTACCGTTCACTGACAGGCTCGCTGAAGGCGATGCGCGACGGCCAGAGCGGCGGCATCTGGCTGCTGGTCGGCCTGTCCTTCGCCTATGGCATTTTCCATGCCGCCGGTCCCGGCCACGGCAAGGCGGTGATCTCGTCCTACATGCTCGCCAACGAAGTGGCGCTGCGCCGCGGCGTCATGCTTTCCTTCGTCTCGGCCTTCCTTCAGGGCGCCACCGCAATCGTRCTGATGACGCTGGTGTTCCTCGTCTTGCGCGGCACGTCAGTGTCGATGACCAAGGCGACCTGGTTCCTGGAAACAGTGAGCTATGCGTTGATCGCCGCCTTCGGCGCCTGGCTTTTGTGGAAGAAGCTCCGACCGATGGCATTCGGCTTTGCCGGTGCCGCCCCGATGCACAGCCTGTCGGCCGCGCATGCGCACTCGCATGGGCATGGGCATGGGCCTGATCATGACCACACCAAATGCGGACATGATCATTCACACGACCACCATCATGACCACGCGCATCATCACGACCATGGCCACCACGCTCACGCCCCTGGCTTCGTCTGCTCGACCTGCGGCCATGCGCATGCGCCGGACCCCAGGATGCTCGAAGGCAGGCATTTCGACTGGCGCACGGCCTGGTCGGCGGTCGCCGCCGTCGGCATCCGCCCCTGCTCGGGCGCGCTGATCGTGCTCAGCTTCGCCTTCCTCAACGGCTTGTGGGCTGGCGGGATCCTGTCGGTCTTCGCCATGGCTTTGGGAACGGCGATCACCGTCTCGACGCTGGCGGTACTTGCCGTGACCGCCAAGAACTGGGCCGTGGCGATTGCCGGCGACGGCCGGGTCGGCAACCGCGTCCACAATGTCATCGAAATCGGCGGCGCAGCACTCGTCATGCTGCTTGGCCTGGCATTGCTGGCGGCCAGCCTGAGCGCCTAAGGTCTGCAGGCATTCGCCTGCAACGCTTGCCTTATCCCGACGCAAAAGAAATCCGCCCCGGAGTTGCGGCTACCAGGGCGGATTTGTTCGAACCACGTCCTGCGTGGCGTCGAATGTTACATCGTGGTCTTCTTGGGCGTAGCAGTCGCCGTGCTGTGCTTCTTGTGCTTCTTGGTGGTCTTGTGAGTCGGCTTCTTCTCGGAAACCTTCTTCACCGGTGGTTTCGCAGTCGCCGCGCCGGCAGCCGGAGCCGTGTAGCCGGCAGCGCTTGCCGAGCTTGCGGTGAGAACGGGAGCGGAGAAGGCGACAGCAACGGCCAGGCCGAGGGCGGTCAGGAGGGGCTTGTTGATGTTCATAATCGGTTTCCTTTTGCACGAGGGCCTGGTTTGAGTTGGCCGATCAGGGTTCGATCGGCTGCACTCCAAGCATCTTCAGCGCTATCGCATAGGCGCGGATGCCCTGGGCCTGCTGTTTGCCGGCACAGAATTTCATCGCCTTTTTCTGAAGAGCTTTCGCTTCGGCGGCCCGTTTTGCCTCTGCGTGTTCGGTGATTTCTTGAGCGAACTGCTGTTGCAGCCTGTCACAACGTTCGGTTCTGCTGATTGTCCCCTTCGGTTGCGGCTGGGTGCTGGCCGCGCCTAGCGAAAGGGCTGCAAGCAGAACGATCGTCGAACTGGTCGCAAGCTTTCGCATGTCGTTTTCGGCACCCGTGGTTAAGCAACACGGCTGTTATCGCGGATCGACTTGTCGGGTATTTTTCCGGTTTGCAGAGTTTTGTTTCTGGATTGTAACTGCCGAATTCGGTGCATCGGGG
>NZ_JBFUKO010000086.1:0-13918 GCF_056400805.1 Aminobacter sp. P4_H6_2 | reverse complement strand
GGCCAGGGCACTTGGCTGCCGCGTGCTCGCGGGAACCGGCATGGCCGTCTACCAGGCGGTTCGCGCCTTCGAACTATTCACCGGCATTGCACCCGACCGTGCGGCCATGGCCGGCCATTTCGAGGCTGTGCCATGATTTACCGGCCAAAATCGGATGCGCTGTTCAAGGGGCCGGAGAGGACGGTCGAAAAGATCAATGCGCTCTGACGGCGCTTGAGCAACGGAATGGATTTCAAGGGAGGAAAACCATGACACTGAATGCCACACGCAGACAATTTCTGATCGGAACAGCGCTTGCCGCGACAACCATGGCATGGCCCGCGTTTGCACAAGACAAGCCGAAGCTGCGCTTTTCAGCGGTATTTTCGGAGCAGGACATCCGCGCCGAGATGATGAAGATGTTCGCCGATGCCACCAAGGACGACTTCGTCTTTGAGGGCTACTACGGCGGCAACCTGTTCAAGCAGGGTACCGAACTCGTCGCCATCCAGCGCGGCAATCTGGAGATGGGCAATATCGCACCGCAGGACATTGCCAAGCAGGTGCCGGCATGGTCGATCGTGACCGCCGCGTACTTGTTCCGCGACGCTTCCCACCTCAAGACGTTCTTTGCCAGCGATCTCGGCGGCGAACTCAAGAAGATGGCCTCCGATCAGCTCGGAATCCATGTTCTCGGCCCGACCTATTTCGGCGCCCGCCAGGTCGGCCTCAAGCCCGACAAGAAGATCACGACGCCCGCCGACATGGCCGGCATCAAGCTGCGCATGCCAGGCGGCGACGCGTGGCAGTTCCTAGGTTCGGCGCTTGGCGCCAACCCGACCGCCATGGCCTATGCCGAGGTCTATACCGGTCTGCAGACTGGGGCGATCGACGGCCAGGACAATCCGTTGCCCAATGTCGARAACATGAAGTTCTACGAAGTCATGTCGCAGATCGTGCTGACCTCGCATCTCGTCGGTTTCGACCTGCTGGTCGTGTCGAACAAGGTGTGGGACGCGATGTCGCCAGAAACTCAGGCCAAGGTGCAGGCGGCTGCTGACGCTGCGATCGACTTCAGCACGCAAAAGCACCTCGCCCGCGAAAAGGAGCTGGTGGAGTTCTTCAAGGGCAAAGGGCTCAATGTCTACGAGCCCGATGTCGCGGCGTTCCGCAAGTTCGCCCAGGAGAAATACCAGGCGTCTGATCTCGCCAAGGATTGGCCAGCCGGCATGGCCGAAAAGATCAGCGCGCTTTAGGCTGCTGGTCGCGGCGGGCAGCCATGCCCGCCGCTTCATTGCCTGTCCCGGTAAAATCGGCTTTCGCGGGAGGATCGCCTTGCCCCCTTCATATCGCAGCCTCTGCGGCTGGCTCTATCGGCGTGCGGAAAACGTTCTTGCGGCGATGCTGGTCGCCATGTTCGTGGCATTCCTCCTGCAGATCGTGTTCCGCTATATCCTCAACCTGCCGATCGGCTGGACGAACGAACTCAGCGTCGTGCTATGGATCTGGCTGGTGCTGTGGGGCGCCGCATTCGTCGTGCGGGAAGAAGAAGAAATACGGTTTGACCTCTTCTATGCGGCAGCCCGCCCGCGCGTCAGGCGCATCATGTTCCTGATCGCGGCGTTCTCGCTGCTGGTGCTTTACACCATCTCGCTTCCAGCGGTGCTCGACTATGTGATGTTCATGAAGGTCGAAAAGACCGCTTACCTGAAGATCCGCATGGACTGGCTGTTTTCGATCTATGTCGTCTTCGTTATAGCCATCATCGTCCGCTACCTCTGGCTCTCCTGGCAAGCCATGTTCGGCAAGGCGCCGCAGGAGTTCGACCCGACAAAGGCAGGATCGGGCGTATGAACCTCGCTAGTCCGTTTTCCATTTCCGTCGTTGCGATCACCGCACTCGCTTTTCTTGGACTGCCCATCGGCCACTCCATGATCGCCGGCTCGATCCTGTATCTGCTGCTTGCCGGCCTCGATATGGGAACCGCCGCAGAGCAGTTCCTCAATGGCATGTATTCCAACTACATCATCCTGGCGGTGCCGTTATTCATCCTCGCGGCAGAGCTGATGAACATCGGCTCGATGACAGAGCGGCTTCTGCGCTTCTGCGATGCCATTGTAGGCCGTTTCCGCGGTGGCCTCGCCCACGTCAACATCGTCCAGAGCATCATCTTCGCTGGCATGTCGGGTTCGGCCATCGCCGACGCCGCCGGCACCGGCAAGATGATGCAGATGATGATGACCAAGGACGGCAAATACACGCCGAGCTATGCGGCGGCGCTGACTGCGGTGACAGCCGTCATAGGCCCGATCATCCCGCCGTCGATCCCCATGGTCATCTACGCGCTCGTGTCGGATGCCTCTATCGGCTACCTGTTTTTGGGCGGCATGATACCGGGCCTCTTGATGGCGGCGTCGCAGATGGCGATCGTCGCTTACCAGGCCAAACGCCACAATTTCCCGGTCGAAGCGCCCACGCCGCTGCGCGAACTGCCTGGCATAACCTGGCGGGCGTTTCCCTCGCTGATGATGCCGGTCGTGCTGTTGGGCGGCATCTACTCGGGCATCACCACGCCGACCGAGGCGGCGGCCGTTGCCGCAGCCTATGCGCTGATCATTTCGGTGATCCTGTATCGCAGCGTCAGCTTTGCGGATTTCTACCGCTCGGTCTTGGCGAGCGCACGCACCACCGCTTCGATCGGCATGCTGATCGCCGGCGCGCTGGTGTTCAACTATGTTGTGACGGTCGAAAACATCCCTGAATCCCTCAAGGTCATCCTGACTGCATGGGATCTATCGCCGACCGGCTTTCTGATCCTCGTCAACATCCTGCTTCTGTTGCTGGGCTGCGTGCTGGAAGGCACGACCATCCTGCTGGTCATCGTGCCGGTGCTCATCCCGACCGCGCATGCGCTTGGCATCGACATGGTGCATTTCGGCGTGATGGTGGTGGTGAACATCATGCTGGGGTTGGTGACCCCGCCCTATGGGCTTTTGCTGTTCATCATGACCCGCATCGCCGAGGTGCCGCTCCGGGACATCGTGCGCGACGTCCTGCCGTTCCTCTATGCTATGATCGGCTCTCTGGCGCTGATCACCTTCTTTCCCTCGCTCGTGCTGTGGCTGCCCCGCCTGCTCGGCTACCAGGGCTGATTTTAGATGGAGACCAAAATGTCCAAGCCGATCTTTGTCATCAACGGCCCGAACCTCAACCGGCTCGGCAAGCGCGAGCCGGAAATCTACGGAACCACCACGCTTGCCGAGGTCGAGGCCATGTGCCGCAAGGCGGCCGGGGAGCGGCCGCTGCGTTTTCACCAGTCCAACTTCGAAGGCGAGATCATCAACTGGATCCACGAGGCGATCGACGAGCAGGCGGGCGTCATCATCAACCCCGCCGCCTTTACATTCACCTCTATTGCCATTCTCGACGCGCTGAAGATGTGTTCAGGCCCGATCATTGAGCTTCACATCTCCAATATCCACCGGCGCGAGGCCTACTATCACAATTCCTTCGTGTCGAAGATCGCGACAGCGGTGATCGCTGGGCTTGGGCCCAACGGCTATCCAACAGCAGTGGCCGCCATGTCGGAGCTGCTGGGCTCTTGACGTTTTCGCCGATCAAACGGGCAGCGGACGCTGAAAAAATCGGATCCCTTGCCTCGGACCACCTGGCGCGATCTCCTTGCGGTGGCAGGAGCTCCCTTAGAACCACTAAGGACGGCCGCAAGGTGTCCATCAGGTCTTGATGGACACCTGAAGTGAGCAGGAGTGCGTGTCAGGAAGCGCCGTTAGTTCCGGCTTGATAGGTCATTGTCCTCGCCACATCCTGTGAGGGGCGCTTCTCGCCTGCGAGCACCTCGAAATCGAGCTGGTTCTCACGAGGAACCAACGGACAGGTGACGAAGTTCGTGAACGCGCATGGCAGCGCAACGGCGTAGTTGAAATCGATCCAGTCGATGCGGGTGTTCGTATCATCGGCGAACTGCAGCTCGATGACGCGGCCGGCGCCGTAGGTGACGGGGCCGCTGGTCTTGTCGCGAACATGCGCAACCGGCTGGACACCTGTTGCCGTGTCCTTGCCAATCAGCTCGATGCTGTAGCTCTTGCCCTTGTGCTCGAAGGCAAAGGTGCCAATGCGCGGCGTCGATTCGCGCACGCCGGCTTCCACGGTCTCGGCCTCGTACTCGGTGTGCGCGGTCGACGTGTAGACGCCGCGGATACGCCAGGCCGGGTCGTAGTCGAATGCGGTGACGCCAGCCTGCTCCACAGACGTCGCCACCCTGGGGTCGCGCACGCGCACGCCGTAGAGGGATTGGCCGTCATTCTTGCTGCGCAGGATCGCCTCGACCTCGTTCACGCCGAAGTAGACGGGCTCACTCTTGCCGTGGCCGTAGGTCTGGTTGCGGCCCGGGATGATTTCGACCGGCCCCGTGGGATACGTGCCGTTGACCGAAAGGGTCGGCCCCGAGGCAGGCGGGGTGAACATGACCTTGCCGCCTTCGACCGACCAGGTGCCCGGAAGCAGGTCGAAACTAACGTCCTTGTCGTCTGCTTCCAGCCAGTACTGGGCAACCAGCGAGGTCCAACCATATGGGCGGAACATCTTGGCGACATGGGCGTAGCGCCATTCGCGCCATTGGCCTTCCAAATGTTCTCTTGTGGGCATGTTCGTCTCCCTTTCGAAGAATTCAGCTGTCTGCTTGCGCATGAGGGTTCCGGCTCAGTCTTGACCGGCGGAGCCGGTGACCTCCCCCAGGAAGGCGAGCATGCCGCGCCAGGAACCGTCGTCGGCTCTGGAGTTGCCGGAGGGGGTGCCGCCGTTGGTGTAGGGTACTTTCGAGACTGGGTGCAGGCGGCTCAGCTGCGTCGACGGCACGATCGGCAGGTTGATGGCGTGCCCGGCATCATCGAAGTCGAGATGACGGACCAGGTAAGGATTGTCGTGCTGGCTGAGCGTCGATACGACCATGCGGGAATAGAGGCTGGACGGCCAGGCGCGGTCATCGCGCCCCGAGATCAGCAGCACCGGACCTGCGATGTTTTCGACCGGAATGCGCGCGCGCGCCACAAGCGCCGTATCCTTAAGCCCTTCGAAGAAGACCGAGTGGTGCCGGCTGGGCGGAGCGTCGCCGGCCCAGGGATGCCAGTGCACGGCACTGTTGTCTTGCCACAGATGCGATAGGGGAATTCCGTCCCGGGTCCAGGTTGTACCTTGCCAGCCACCACGCGCCGGATCGCCGGCACCCTGGGCGCCATGGACCACGGCACCGGGCACAAATGCGATCACGGCGGAAACCAGTTCCGGGAAGGTGGCACCCAGCAGCAGCGCGAGCTCGCCGCCACGCGACTGGCCGCTGACCGCTACGAAGCGATCCTTGGGCTGGAGAGCCCGGCGCGCCCAGCGCAGGCCGGTCTCGAGATATTCGAGCGGGGTTTCGGTGATGAATGGCGACAGTCCAGGCGCCTTGAAATAGCCGAGTGCGAAGGCTCGGTAGCCACGGGAAGCAAGCAGTGCAGCCCGCGGTTCATTGATGCCGCCGCCGGAGCCGTTAAGCACCACCACAACAGGATGAGGACCCGGCCCGGCCGGAGTGAACAGCGTGCTCACCAGGCCGTCCTCGCGGATCTCCTGCCGCTCCACACCAGGTGCCGCAAAACCCTGGAAGAGCTTGGCCTCGGCCTGGGCACCATCGGCGGTTTCGGCCGTCAACATCGTCTGAAGGGGCTGCATGACATCGTCGGCAAAGAGTTCAGCGCTCGCGCTGTCGACCGGCTGCTGGCTCCAGATCAGGCCCATGGCCGAGACTTCCGCATAGTCGCCACCGACCGGCGCGTCACGGGTCAGGTCGACCACGCCCTCAGCGTCAGCCATGAAGGTCGCCTGGCCCATCCAGATCACACCCCGCGCTCGCTCGGTGCAGGCCGAGATGGCGACAAGTTCGTCGGGAGCGAGACCGGAGACGACGATTCGGCGCRGCTCGTCGATGAGGCCATCTACAGGCTCGACTGAAAGGACAGGCGCGGAAACAGGCTTTGTCGTCATCTGGATCATAAACTCTGTAGGTAAGTGGCCGGCGCGATCATCGGCCTGCCGGGCTGGTCATGCTGCCGAGATAGGCGTCGAAACGCCGTGCGAAATCACCATCCAGTGCGGCTTCTGACGACAGACTGCCGCCGCGTGGCCAGTGACCACCTCCATCCGTCCAATCGCTCTTCAACCCGGCAAGTTTTGCTTGCCAGTCGATGCGGTCTTCGGCCCGTGCTGGATCGAAAGCGAGGATGAAAACGCCCCGCCCCTTCGGATCCCCCCTTCCACCGCCGGCTACGCCAGCCATGAGCTCGACCACGAGCCCAAACAGCGAGCCTATTTGGCCGCCGCGCGGCAGCAACGCCGCCACTTCGGCCGCGATACTGGTCGGCCGTCCTTCGCCGTCCAGGGCGATCCCCTCAGGCAATGGTGCGTCGGAAATACGAGCATTGCGTATATCCGCCATGGTAGCGCTGCTGGTGGCAACGTCGATGACCACGCGATCGGCGCCCTGCCCCATGGCAAGCGCCAGCGGGTTGGTGCCGATCACCGGACGGTTGCCGCCATGCGCGGCGACGAAAGGCRGGCCTTCGGCGCCGGCGATACCCAGGAGGCCGCGATCTGCGAGATGGCGAACGAAGGGAGCGAGCCGGCCGAAGCCCCTGACACCGCGCAGGAAGACGGCGGCGACGCCGTATTGCCGGGCGGTTTCAGCCAAGTCGAGCGTGGCGCTGGCGACCGCAAGCGGCGCAAAGCAGGAGGAGCAGTCGAGCCAGGCAATGCCCTGCGAGCCCTCGCCCGCTGGCACCGGGGCAGCATCGGCCGTCCATTCATCGAGCATGGCGATGCCAAAGCGCGGCAAACCGAGCGCATCGGCCTCGACCAGAGCCGAAGCCGCAAGCTTCGCAGCGAGGCTGCCGCCCAGGGCCGCCGACAGCCGGTCTACCGCATCAGGGATCGTAATCATTCGCCCGGGCTCCGCGCTGTGCTGCCAAGCTGGATCTCGCTTTCCGATAGGTAGCCCAAGGTCATCAGGCGCTCGATCAGGAACTCCCGGCTGTGCTTGATATGGGCGAACTCGATTGCGGCGGCCTTCTCGCCGTCGCCAGCTTCGATTGCGTCGACGAGTGCTGTGTGCTCGTCGGAATGCTCGCCTGTCTTGACCGTGAAATCGATGGCGAAACGCAGGAGACGTTCGAGCTCGTCAAACAGGCTCTCCGAAAGAGCGACGACGCGCTTGTTACGACTGCAGCGGGCGATGGCAAGGTGAAAGCGGCGTGCAACCTGTTGCATGGTGCCGATATCCATCGGCGCGGCGTATTCTCTGACGATCTGGCGCAGCAGAGCTATTTCGGCGGGGGTGGCGTAGCGTGCCGCCTGCCGAGCTGCATGCGGTCCGATCGCAGCGCGCATATCGAGAATATCGTGCACGGCCTGAAACGTGATGGGGGCGACGCGATAGCCGCTGCGCGGCAAGATCGTGACCAGCCCGTCGGCGGCGAGCTTCTGCATGGCATCGCGCACCGGCGTCTTCGAGACCTCGTACTGGCTGGCAATGGAGGCTGCATCCAGCGTCGTCCCAGGCACGATCTCGCAGCGCATAATCTCCTGGCGGAGCGCCAGGTAGATGCGCTCCGAAACAGGTGCATGGGCAGTGAGATCGGCGTCGACGGTCATGAGCTTGTGCTCCTCAGCCTCTCAATGCTTCGCCCAGGGCACGAAACGCCGCTCCAGCGCCTCGAGCGCCAGGATGGTGAGATAGCCCATGGCCGAGATCGCCACGATGCCGACGAACATGCGCGACACCGCGAAAGTCTGCCATGATGCCCAGATGAAGAAGCCGACGCCGCTGCGCGCTCCAAGGAACTCCGCGGCAGCGATGATGATGTAGGACGAACCGGCGGCGAGCTTCAGCCCGGTGAAAATGCTCGGAAGAGCTGCCGGGAAAGCGATGCGCCGAAAGATCTGCAGCCTGGTCGCGCCGGCATTCTTGGCGACGTCCATATAGATCTGAGGCGTCTGCATCACCCCGCCCATGGTGTTGTAAAACATGAGGAAGAACACGCCGATGGCGATAACGACGAACTTCGACGCATCGCCAACGCCGAAGATCAGCAAGATCAGCGGCAGAATGGCAATTTTCGGCACAGGATAGAGCGCCGCGAAGATCGGTCCGAGCATCCGGCGGGCCGGTCGCGACAGGCCGAGGATCAGCCCCATGATGATACCGGGCACGGCCCCCATGACATAACCGATGCCGACGCGACGCAGCGTAGCCCCGATATGGTCGAACAGTTCGAAGCTTACGATCATGCGCCAGGCGGTTCCGGCGATCGCGCTCGGCGCCGGGAAGAAGCGCCGGTCAATCAGATTGAACTGGCTGCACAGTTCCCACAACAGCAGCAGCAGCAGCGGGCTGAAATAGGACGCGATGCGGTAAATTCGTTCGCGGCGCGCCGGCGCCTTCAGCCGGCGCCATTGTTCTTCCGTCAGCGTCAAGGGAATGGCGCTCATCTCAGGCTCCCGCAGGAGAGGCCAGCAGACGCCAGACCTCGTAAGTCATGTCCCAGAACCGCTTGTCGCGCCGCATCTCGACAACGTCGCGCGGCCGCTCGAAGGGAACCGTCAGATTGGCAACCAACGTACCGGGACGCGGCGACATGACGATCACGCGGTCGGCCAGCGTCAGCGCTTCGTCAACACTATGGGTGATGAAGACCACGGTCTTGCCGGTCGTCTCCCAAATCCGCAGCAGCTCTTGTTGCAGAACAAGGCGGGTCTGCTCGTCGAGCGCGCCGAACGGCTCGTCCATCAAGAGGATCTCGCGGTCGTCGACCAAGGCGCGCGCCACCGAGACGCGCTGCTTCATGCCGCCGGAGAGCTGGTGCGGGCGGGCGTTCGCGAAGTCGGTAAGACCCGTCAGCGCCAACAGTTCGCTGACACGCGCTTCCTGCTTTGCCCGAGAGACTCCCTTAAGGCTGAGCGGAAAGGCAATGTTCTCCGACACCGTCAGCCAGGGCAGCACGGACGCCTCCTGGAAGACCATGGCCGGCGGGGTCGCGCTGTGCAGCTTCACCGTGCCGCCGAGCTGCTGCTCGAGGTCGGCGAGGATGCGCAGGACCGTGGTCTTGCCGCAGCCGCTCGGCCCGACGATGCAGACGAACTCGCCGCGCGCCACCGAGAAGCTGACATCGGAGACAGCCACGGTCACGCGGTCGCCTTCGCTGTCGTAGAAGGCCTTGGTCAGAKGACTGACCTCGATAGCCGGCGGAGCCGCTTCCGCCGCGGACGGATGCACTGCCTCACGCACGACTGCCATCACTTCTTGCTTGCGAGCAGGTCGTTGGCGCGCTTCAGCAGATCGAGACGATAGACGGCGTCAATCTTGGCCTGACCCTCATATTCGAGCGTGCCACGCTTGCGGAAGAACTCCTCCTGCTCACGCACCGAAGCCATGTCGATGGCACCATCCTCGGAACGGACGGTATAGGGGATGCCGCGCAGCGTATCTGGCTCGGTTCCAGTGTATTTCGACACGACCGCGACAACCTTGTCGTCCTGCCATCCGCCATTATCAAGGAGGCGGGCAGCCTTGAGATAGCCAGCCATGAAGCGCACCACGAGATCCTCGTTGGCCGCGACAAAATCCTGGTTGAAGGCGATCAAACCGAGCTCCGTGCCGAAAGTGTGGTCCTCGACCAGCCGGCGGCCAAGCCCCTGCTTCTCGAGCTGCTGGGCGAAAGGCTCGATGCTCCAGCCCGCCTCGAGCGCGCCGTTAGCGAATGCGGCTGCTRTCGCGGGCGGCGGCAGGAATACCGCCTCGACGTCCTCGATCGTCAGCCCCCCCTTCTCCAGGGCCTTGGCCGTGGAATACATGCCGAAGCCTCCTGGACCGGGAATGCCGACACGCTTGCCTTTGAGGTCCGCGACGGTCTTGATCCCTTCGTCCCAGGCCTTCTGCGAGACCATGAAGGGTGATGGCGACGGAATCGTTGCCGGCATCCGCGCCAGGGTGGCGTTAATCGCGACGGTGGCGCCGCGGTCCAGCGCGTTGAAGAGGCTTGCGCCCCAGGTGGCACCACCGGCCTCGATGTTGCCGGAGGCGAGCATCTGGATGGTCTCGGCCGTATCGCCCTTCGGCGAAAGCGTCACGTTGACGCCGAACTCGTCGAAGTAGCCGAATTCCTTGGCGACAAAGAACGGAGCGTAGTCGGCGTAGGGCGAATAGAGGAACTCAAGCTTGGGCTGCGTTTGCGCCCAAGCCGGCAGGGCGAATGAGGAAGCTAAAGCCGCGGCAGCTGCGGCTGCCATGAGATCACGACGACTGATTGAAGACATGCCACTCCCCATGCGCCAGTGCGGCCGAGCCGCGCTTGACGGTCCTGTTGCACCCTGAAGCGACCAAGGCCGCAGGCGAGCCGATAATCCAATCGGCAATGACTACGTACATCTGATGTATCACCAACGCAACCTGATATTTCCGCTGCGGCAGGACACCGCCCGGCGCACCGGACTAGGCATGCACGCAAGAGCCAAGACTGCCCTCTGCGGTTCGGTCGAAAAACATTACCGATATGAATCGATCTCGGCCGTTGGATTCAAATATGTCGTTGGACGTGACTTGCTGTCGCGGCGAGACTCTCGGCCATGTGCGACACTGGAAACGACATTCATTTACACCGGATCGATGCGTCTCTTAACATGCACCGGTTCTACAGCCTCACTCTCCAGCCAACCTTGTTTGGCGGCGTATCGGTCATTCGCAACTGGGGGCGGATCGGCAYCAAYGGRCAAGCCATGATCGAAACCTTCGACGAGCCCGACGAGGCTCAAAGCGTACTTGGGCGTCTGGAAACAATGAAGAAACGACGGGGCTACCGCGCGCCAAAGGACATGCCGAAGTCGGGCAGCGAGTGTTAAAAGGAAACAACCCTGACGCCCGGAAGGACCAGAGATGTGACGCCGCTTATGGGCGGGCCGGGATAGTCGCGGTTGGGGCGGGGCCAGATGAGCTGGAGGCCGTCCTCGCCTTCCACATCGACCTGGAGTGGCGTTGATGGGAGCCTGCCTACCGCCGGCGGCGCAAAATTCGCTTGGCAAGCAGGTTCATCATGCAGGTTGGCCTAGTAAATCTGATGAATTTGCGCTTTTGGTGGAGAGTATCATCGTAAACCATGCTGAACGGCAAAACGATCAGGGTGGATGGAGCCGTTCGAAAGGCTCCCAAATGACCTACTAGGAACGAGACTGCTATGGAAAAAACCCTCCTGTTCAGTACCACACGGGCAACAAACCCCGTTCCTTCGGAGGAACGCGCGAAGCTTCTGGAAAATCCCGGGTTCGGCAGGATTTTCACCGACCATATGGTGACGATAAGCTGGTCAGCCGATGAAGGTTGGCACGACGCACGCATCAGGCCGCGCGAGCCGTTTTCTCTCGATCCAGCCAGCGCAGTGCTGCACTACGCCCAGGAAATCTTCGAAGGCATGAAGGCCTACAGGACAAACGGGGGAGAGATTGCCCTGTTTCGCCCCGAGGAAAATGCGCGTCGATTCAATCGTTCTGCCGAACGCATGGCTATGCCGCAGCTGCCTGAACCTGTCTTTGTCCAAGCGGTTGAAGCGCTCGTTGGGATTGACCGGGAGTGGATTCCAGAAGGAGAAGGCAGTCTCTATCTGCGGCCCTTCATGTTCGCAAGCGACGCGTTCTTGGGAGTGCGCCCCGCATCTCATTACATCTTCTGTGTTATCGCATCCCCCGTTGGCGCCTATTTCAAGGGTGGAGAGAAACCGATTACCGTCTGGGTCTCGGACAGCTACAGTCGGGCAGCTGCCGGCGGCACCGGAGCCGCCAAGTGTGGCGGCAACTATGCCGGCAGTCTGATCGCACAAGCAGACGCGACCAAGCATGGCTGCGACCAAGTTGTGTTTCTCGATGCCGCGGAACATCGCTGGGTGGAAGAACTCGGTGGCATGAACATCTTTTTCGTCATGGACGACGGCAGCATTGTAACACCGCCTTTAGGCACGATCCTACCCGGCATCACCCGGGCCTCTCTTATCGCGATCGCTCGTGACGCCGGCATGGCAGTCGAGGAGACGGCTTACAGCTTCGATCAATGGCAAGCCGACGCCGCTAGCGGCAGGCTTAGGGAGGTGTTTGCCTGCGGCACCGCAGCGGTCGTCGCTGCAATCGGTGCTGTCCGCTTTTCGGGAGGGTCGTTTACCATAGCTGACGGCAAGGTGGGTCCGGTTACCGACAAGCTGCGCAGTGAGTTGGTCGGGATACAGCGAGGGTTGGCGAACGACGAACGAAACTGGGTTCATGCAGTTCGCTGATGACCTTCTGAGGTGCGCGCAGTTCGGCAACAAGACGGCCGCTCGGGGGAGCGTCCGTCATGCCGTAGGCGCGCCATCCGAAGTACAGCCAGAGGCCGGGATGCCTTGGCAACATGTCCGAGCATGGCTGCATGCCTGAGACTCGCGCACTGAACGCCCACATGGCCTCTTGCAGGATTCAAATGTCATATTTTGTCCACTAGGCCTCAAACCGCCGTCAAAATTGTCTGAACGATGGCAGCTTTAGGAGGGCGTTTTTTTAGCCCCGCCCCGAGATGCTTTAGTAGATTTCAAACGGGGCTTTGGCTTGTTACCCTCAGCCTTTGTCCCAGGTGAGGATTCGGAGACTATAGACAAGGTCGGGCTGTCGTCGCCGCTGAGGATGGCGCGCAGATCGATGGCCTGGTCTAGCGGTGCAAGTCGCAAACTCGCTTCAAGTGTGCGATACACGTTATCGACATGCGCGACTGCCTGCTCGACTTGTCCGGCATAAATCAGCTCGACCAGTGGCTGATGAACTGCATATGGCGGCCACAGCACCTGATGCTCCTGATAAAGCGTGATGGCCATCATACAGCGCATCAGCAAACGCTCTTGYGCGGCGGCAAGCGTCTTGTTGCCGTAGAGCATTGCTAAAAGGATATCGAACTCCACCGCGAGTCGCCTCGTAGTATGGGGGTCCAGTGCCGCCGGAGTCTGTTGCTCGACCTTGTCGTGCTCCTCAAGTCGCGCCCGCTCTTCATGGCCTAGTAGGTCGGGATTTGCTGCAAGTTCGGCAACGACATGGCGGGCGATCACGCGAGCCGCCTCGAACACCTCTCGCGCCTCGTCTGGCGTTGGTGCCGCGACATAGGCACCTCGATTGGCTGGCAGATGAACAACCCCCTGTTGCTCCAAGATGACCAGCACCTTGCGGATGACGGTACGGCTGATGTTGAAGGCAGCGCCAATCTCGTCTTCCRCCATTTTGGTGCCAGGGCGAATCTTGCGATCAAGAATGGCGTTCCACAGCCGGTCGTAGATCTGCGCCTCAACACCGACCAATGGCGCTGTCAGAGCGATGGCACCGAGACCTCGGAGAGCTGGGGAAAGATAGCGTTCGGGCATCGGTCAAAATCTCCTGCCGGCACCAATCCGGCTTCTGTAGTGCAGGTTGCGACGACGTGGTGCCGAGCAGCCGCATAGCTGAAACATCATGAATCGAACCATGTGTGCAAGTATTTCAGGTGATGATCGGGCTAGAACTTTATCGTCGGTTGATGACGGAGCATCAGGAACTCGGCCCTGAAATCGTCGAGGAGCATAAGCAACTCCTTGCTGCAATCCGCGCTGGCGACGCCGATGGGGCAGCCAAGGCAGCGCGGCTGCACACCGTTAACGCGGACGCTCTATCGCCAAATCTTGAGCAGCTGATAATCTTCGCCGGTTCCTAAATTGGTTTGCGATGCACGCGGTATGCCGCTCAAGCGTTATTGAGTGACAGCGCTTGGACTTCATCCAATGAATTGGCGATGATGCCAGCCATTGCCTTGCCAGCATCGGTCAGCGCGTTCACATCGCGTGAAGAGAGAGAC
>NZ_JBFUKO010000085.1:0-13969 GCF_056400805.1 Aminobacter sp. P4_H6_2 | reverse complement strand
GATCTCGACGATCCTATCGATCAGCAGAAACGGATAGCGATGCGGAAGGATCTTGAAAAGGCCTTGGATATCGACGGCTTCGAGCGTCTTGGTTGCCTGGTCAGTCATTGCTCCCACCCTCCTTTGGTTTTCCCTTGRCCAACTTCTTCAGCAGCGCGAATTCGCGCATTGCCTCTTTCATCGGCTTGGCCGGATAACCGGCCCAAACCTCGCCCGCAGGCACGTCATGCATGAAACCGCTACGCGCAGCCAACTGGGAGCCTGCGCCGATGGTCAGATGGTCAGCGAGGCCGACGCCACCGCCCATCATCACGTTGTCGCCGACAACGACCGAGCCCGAAATACCTGAAAGGCCCGCGATAACGCAATTGCGGCCAATGCGCACGTTGTGGGCGATCTGGACCAGATTGTCGATCTTGGTGTTCTCGCCAATGATCGTGTCGGCCAGCGCGCCGCGATCGACAGTGGAGTTGGCGCCGATCTCGACATTATCCTGGATAATGACACGGCCAATCTGAGGAACGCGTTCGGGTCCACGCGCACCACCGGCGAAGCCAAAACCATCCTGACCGATGCGAGCACCCGCATGGATGATGACGCCATTGCCGATCAGCGCATATTGGATCGAGCAGTGCGGGCCGATGTAACAATCGCGTCCGACCTGCGAGGAACGCCCGATGACCGCATTGGCGGCTATCACCGTGCCGCTGCCGATAGCGGCATTGGCACCGATGACCGCACCGGCCTCGATGATCGCGCCGGCTTCGATATGAGCGGTCGGATCGATGTGAGCGAATGGTGAAATGCCTGAGATACCCGTCACGCCAACCGGGCGTTCAGCCTCGGGATAAAGCAGCCGCCCGATGCGGGCGAAGGCCTGTTGTGGACGCGGTGTAACCAGAACGGCGATACCGTCAGGAACCATGCCTGCAACGTCAGGCGTGCAGAACACGGCAGCGGCTGAAAGTGTCGCCAAGGGCTTTGCGTTGCGCTTGCCGTCGACAAACACCAGGGCGCCATCGCCACCACTGCTTGCTGCAGCGATGGTCGAAATGGCGATATGGGAGTGCTTGGGGTCGACGAGTGTCGCACCGGTGAGGCCGGCCACCTCGCCCACCGTGAAGCGGCGTGACGGCACAAAAAATACCGGATCCGTCATAAAATACTGTTCCAGCCAAGCCGGGTAACCGTCTTCCGGGCCACGATGGCCCGGAAGGATCGTTCCGCGCGATTAGAAGCGGGTCGAAATGCCGAAGTTGAATTCCTGCGTATTGTCGGTGTCCTGCTTGGCAATCGGCATCGCATAGTCGATGCGAAGCGGACCAAACGGCGAGGCCCAGAGCAGACCAATGCCAACGGACGCACGCCACTGCATGTCGGTCGATACCAAGTTAACACCAGGGGTATCAATCCCGCTGCCATAAAGTGTGGCAGCGTCTGCAAAGACTGCGCCACGCAGTCCGAAGCTCTCCGGCACAACAGGGATCGGGAACTGCGCTTCAGCGGTAGCATTAAAGTATGTCGTGCCACCGAGGTGGTCGCCACCATTCAGATCGAACGGACCAATACCATTATACTCGAAACCGCGGATCATGCGGTTGCTGTTGTTGAATTGGTCGAACACGCGCAGACCATCGTCACCGAAGCCTTGGACATGGCCGGCGCCGCCCGAAACCAGGCCTACGATGTCCAATTCTTCCGACAACGTCTGGTAATAGGTGCCGCGACCGCTGACTTTGACGAACTGGGCATCGCCACCCAGACCTGCAACTTCCGTGGTGAAGTTCGCATAGATGCCATTGTGCGGGCTCTTCATGTCGTCAACGGTGTTGTACACTAGCGTTCCGCTGACAGACGACTTGATCCACGGGCTATCCTGCACGCCATCAACGATCGCCGGCGAGATACTGCAGCCAGCATCTGGAATCCCGTTGCCGTCGGTATCGCACTCATTGGAGAGGTTATACTCCTCCTGCGACAGGTTATAAGCCAACTGCCCCGAGATGTTGTCGGTGATCGGCAGGCCGAAGCGAACCGTTCCGCCGGTGATGTCGCTGTCGTACTCGTCGTAGTTTCGCGTCTGGCGATAGATGTCGAAGCCAGCAGCAATACGACGTCCGAGGAAGTACGGCTCGGTGAACGAGAAGCTGTAGTCACGCGAGTTCTTGCCGCCACCGGCCGAGAACTTGATGAACTGTCCACGACCGAGGAAGTTGCGCTCGGTGATCGAGCCCTCGATCGACGGGCCCTCGTTTTCGCCACCGGTCGAATAACCAGCGCCGATCGAGAATTCGYCGGTCGACTTCTCGACCAGGTCGACAACCAGCACAACCTGATCGGGCTGCGAACCGGGAGCGGTCGAAATCTCGACCTTCTCAAAGAAGTTAAGCGCTTCGAGGCGCTTTTTCGCGCGCTGGATCAGCACCTGGTTGAAGGCATCGCCCTCGCTGACGTCGAATTCGCGACGGATCACGAAGTCGCGGGTGCGTTCGTTGCCGCGGATTTCGATGCGCTCGACATAAGCCTTGGCGCCTTGGTCAACCGTATAGACGACGTTGATGGTGCGCGTCTCGAAGTTGCGGTCACCGCGCGGCGTCACCTTGGCGAAGGCATAGCCCTTGCCGGCGACATTCTCGGTGATGCCGATGATCGAGTCTTCGACGTTCTTGGCATTGTAGACGTCGCCCTTGCGGGTTTCGACCAGCGACTGCAGCTGGGCGCCATCGATCTCCGGGATCGTGCTCTCGACCGACACGTCACCAAACGTATAACGCTGACCTTCGTCGACAGTGATCGTGATGGTGTATTGGTTGGTTGCTTCATCGAGCTCGCCAAAGGCCGAAACGACCTGGAAATCGGCATAGCCGCGATTGAAGTAGAAGCGGCGCAGCGCCTCTTCGTCAGCGCGCAGACGATCTTCGTCATAGATATCATCGCGCAGCATGAAGGACAGGAACGACGAGCGCTTGGTCGAAATGACGTCCGAGAGGCGACGATCGCCAAAAGCACTGTTGCCGACGAAATTGACCGCAGCGATCTTGGTGCGGCCGCCTTCATTGATCTCGAACACCACGTTTACGCGGTTCTCGCCGAGATCCATGACCTTGGTGCCGACGGTGACGTCGTCGCGACCGACGCGTTTGTAGGCTTCCTTGATCGTCGCTGCGTCAGCATCGAGTGCGGCTTGCGAGAACGCGCCGCGCGGCTTGAGCTGGACTGCACCGGTGAGCTGCGCGTCCTTGAGCTTCTTGTTGCCCTGGAACAGCACCTGGTTGACGACCTGGTACTCGGACACCTGAACCACCAGGGTCGAACCGACCTGATTGATCCGGACGTCGGAGAACAGGCCGCTGCCGAACAGCGCCTTCACCGCATCATCGATGTCGGTGTTGGAGAACGACTTGCCTGGCTTGATGGTGATGTAGTTGCGGACGGTATCCGCATCGACGCGCTGATTGCCGCGCACTTCGACCCGGTTGACCACAGCCGCCTCTGCGGCCGACACGGCAACAAACTGAACCGTCACTGCTGCCGGAACGGCCAACGCGGCGGAAAGAGCTACCGCGGACGCGGCGCTCGCAAACTTAAGTGCTGCCTTCATTGGCCTCTGTAACCTTTTTCTCGAAGTCCCCACGGCGAGAAAACCGGACGTCGCGGTAAATTTCTCGTACCGTATTAACCGGATTTTCCCTACACGCAAGGCTTCTAGTTAATTTGTATTTACTTACCTTGCGAGCGTGACTTTCGCGTCACGCATATCACCCCAGATGGTAAACGCTCCCATAACGGGACCCCTGGCCGTCTAAAATTTCTTCATGAATTCAGCATCCAAACAGGTCGTTCCAGAAAACGAAGCCCATAAAAGCAAGAACCAGAATCATCCCCACGCGGTATACCGCTTCCATCGCCCGTTCGGAAACGGGGCGGCGGATCACCGCCTCCACGGCATAGAATGCGAGGTGGCCGCCGTCCAGCGGAGGAATCGGCAAAAGGTTAAGAAAACCGATGCCGACCGACAAAAGCGCAACCAGTTGAACCAGCCATACAAAGCCCAGCTGAGCCGCCTTGCCGGCCATGTCGGCGATCTTGACTGGTCCGCCGAGCTGGCACTTGTCCTCGCGTCCGACGACGAATCGCGTCAGGAACTGGCCGGTGCGCTCTATGATGTGGCCAGTCTCCGAAACAGCCTGAACAAAGGCGCCGCCTGGGCTGTAGTTGATCAGCCGCGGCTGCCCCAACTCCTCGTTGTTGACCACGCCGATGACGGCGACCTTGACCGAGTTACCGAGCGCATCCTTCTGCTCCACCATCTCGGGCGTCGCCGTCACGGTGATGTCCTTGCCGTCGCGCATCATCACGAAGGTAATCGGATCGCCGCCACGCCCTGACACCAGGCGCTGCACGTCGGAGAAGGTTTCGACCGGGCTGCCATCGACACTGACGAATCGGTCGCCCGGCTGGATGCCGGCGTTTGCCGCCGGGCTTGCCGCACGCACTTCGGCGACCGTCGGCTCCATGACATAGCGGCCATAGGCCGAAAATAGCACGGTGAAGACGGCAATCGTCAAAAGGAAGTTGAACACAGGGYCAGCAACGACCGTTGCGGCACGCTTCCAGACCGGCTGGGTGTGAAACGCGACATTGCGTTCCTCGGGCGTGAGATTTGCATCCTCGCTGCCTGGCGTCGAGGTGACGTTCATGTCGCCAACGAATTTGACGTAGCCGCCAAGGGGAATTGCGCAAAGCTTCCAGCGCGTGCCGCGGCGGTCGTTGAAACCCAGCAACTCCGGTCCAAAGCCGATCGAAAAGGCCTTAACGCCGATCCCGCACCAGCGGCCGACGAGGTAATGACCCATCTCATGCACGAATACGACGACGGTGAGCACGAACAGGAACGGCACGATGGTGCCGATCAACAGTCCGTCTGTGCTCAGGAAGGCAGGTAGATACTCGTTCAAATCAAGCCCTCAACCAGATACCATCGAGCCCCAAATGAGGCGTCGTGCCTTGCCCGAGGCTTACGCCCCGCGCTTCGGTCGCTCAGGCTGGAAACAGTCCCTGYGCCGGATGATCGGCCGAGCCTGACATCCAACCGATGACGTATAGGGCAAATGCCGCCGCGACAAGCCCGTCGACCCTGTCCATCACGCCGCCATGGCCAGGGATCAGCGAGCCCGAATCCTTGTAGCCGTGCCGGCGCTTGACCCAGGATTCGAACAGATCACCCGCCTGCGAGATCACCGAGAGCAGCAAAGCGACGATTGCCAAGGCGAACAGGTTGCCGACGCCGGCAACGCTGGCAAGCAAAAGCCCCGCCACAACGCCGCCTACGGCACCACCAAGCGCGCCGCTGCGAGTCTTGCCAGGCGAGATGGCAGGCGCAAGCTTGGGCCCGCCGATCTTGCGGCCGACGAAATAGGCGAAGATGTCGGTCGCCCAGACAACCGCAAACAAAAACAGGATGGCAATGAGGCCGGCTGCGTCATTGCCGCGCAGCAACGCCAGAGACAGCCCGGAGAGCGCGGCATAGCCGAATCCGGCTGCTTCCCAGGCCATTTCGCCGCGCAGCCGGCCCACGCCCCACAGAATCACCGTGGAGGCACCAGCCAGGCCGATCAGCGCCAGTGCGGGCACCCCCGCAACCAGTGCACCGGCAAACAGCAGGATCGCCACTTCAGGCAGCATGGCAAGGCCGCCCACGGGCCAGCCTGCGTCGCTCGTCGGTCGCGACATGCGCGACCACTCGTAGAATATGGCAAGGGCTATGGCCGCCGAGAGCAGCCGGAAAGGCATGCCGCCCAGCCACGTCAGCAGCAGTACCGCTGCCGCGAGCACGATCGCCGAGATTGTACGCAGCTGGAGATTGCTCATGTCAGTGGTCACAAAGCGACGTCGCGCGCGGCAAGCCCGCCAAAGCGGCGTTCGCGGCCGGTATACTCGCGCACGGCCTCGCTCAGATGCTCGCGGGTGAAATCCGGCCAGTAGCAGGGCTGGAAAACAAGTTCGCTGTAGGCCGCTTGCCATGGCAGAAAATTGGATAGCCGAACTTCGCCACTGGTGCGGATGACCAGATCGGGATCAGGGATGCCCGATGTGTCGAGCTCTTCGGCAAACCTTTCCGGCGTGATGTCCTCACCCGAAATCTCACCACGCTTGACCGCCTCGGCGAGCTTGCGCGCCGCGCGCGCGATCTCGTCGCGTCCGCCATAGTTGAAAGCGATGACCAAGGTCAGCGAACCGTTGCCGGCGGTCAGCGTTTCGGCTTCCTCCAGCAGGGAACGGATGTCGGGCTGCAAGGTCGCGCGATCACCGATGATGCGGACACGCACGCCGCTATTGTGGAGTTCTGCCAGGTCGCGGCGAATGAAGATCTTAAGCAGCCCCATGAGGTCGGTGACCTCGGATTTCGGCCGCGACCAGTTTTCCGAAGAAAACGCATAGACCGTCAACCAGGAGATACCGAGGTCGGCTGCCGCGCGAACGGTGCGGCGCAGCGCTTCGACGCCGGCACGATGTCCTGCAACGCGCGGCAGGCCGCGGGCCTTTGCCCAGCGACCGTTGCCGTCCATGATGATCGCGACATGCGCGGGCGTAGTCATCCGTTCGCTTTCGGGCCAGTCTCAGGCCGCCTTAGACTTGCATGATCTCGGCTTCTTTGCCCGCAAGCAGGCTGTCGATCTGGCTGATCGTGTCGTCGGTCAGCTTCTGCACCTTCTCAGACTGGACGCGATGGTCGTCCTGGCTGATGTCGCCGTCCTTTTCTTCCTTCTTGAGCACGTCCATGCCGTCGCGGCGCACGTGGCGCGCCGCCACCTTGGCATTTTCGGCATAGGTGTGCGCGATCTTGACCAGCTCCTTGCGGCGCTGTTCGTTCAGCTCCGGCAGCGGAATGCGCAGATTGGTGCCGTCGACAATCGGATTAAAGCCGAGATTGGATTCGCGAATGGCGCGATCGACAGCGCCGACCATCGACTTGTCCCAGACCGAAACCGAGATCATGCGCGGCTCGGGCACCGACACGGTCGCGACCTGGTTGAGCGGCATGGCCGAACCATAGGCCTGGACCTGGATCGGGTCGAGAAGGTTGCTTGAGGCGCGGCCCGTACGGAGCGAGGCGAGATCGCTCTTGAACGCGGTGATGGCGCCTTCCATGCGCCGCTGAAGATCGTTGTAGTTCGAGCTCATCAAAGCCTCCTTGGTCCCGAAACCCCGGGACCGTCGTTCCAATTGTCAGGCGTCCGCAACAACCGTGCAGCGACCGCCACCTCTCAATATTTCGCCGAAACCGCCTTTTTCATGGATCGAATAGACGATTATCGGAATGTTGTTTTCGCGCGCAAGAGCAATTGCTGCCGTGTCCATGATCGACAGGCCTTTTGCAATGACTTCCGCATGCGTAATGCGCTCAAAGCGGGTCGCATCGGGATCCTTCTTCGGATCGGCCGAGTAGACACCGTCGACCTRCGTGCCCTTGAACAGCGCATCGGCGCCAATTTCGGCAGCACGAAGTGCCGCGGCCGAATCGGTGGTGAAGAACGGGTTGCCGGTGCCGCCAGCGAAGATCACCACCTTGCCGGCGTCCATGTAGGCGGTGGCCTGGCGCTGCGAGAAGCTTTCGCAAAGCTCAGGCATCGCGATCGCCGAAAGCACCACGGCATCGACGCCAAGCTTGACCAGCGAGGTGCGCAGTGCCAGCGAATTGATGACGGTGGCGAGCATGCCCATGTGGTCGCCGGTGACCCGGTCGCCGCCCTTGGAGGCAACAGCCACGCCGCGGAAGATGTTGCCGCCGCCGATGACAACGCCCACCTCGACGCCAAGCGCCCTCGCCTCAGCGATATCAGATGCGATGCGGTCGACCACCGACACGTCGATGCCAAAATGCTGCTCGCCCATCAGGGCTTCACCCGACGCCTTGAGCAGAACACGCCGGTAGRGCGGCTTGGCGGTCATGAATTCCTCACGGCTGTTGAAAGATCGGGAGTTCCGATACACGAAGGGCGCCGCGATGTCACGCGGCGCCCTTCGGCTATCCTCAGGAAGCGCTTGATGCAGCGCTATTTTTTAGCCCTTGACCGCAGCAGCGACTTCGGCGGCAAAGTCGCTTTCTTCCTTCTCGATGCCTTCACCGAGCGCGAAGCGCACATAGCCGGAAATCTTGGCCGGAGCGCCGATCTGCTTTTCGGCTTCCTTCAGCGCTGCCTCGACGGTGAGGTCGGGGTTGAGCACGAAAGCCTGCTTCAGCAGCACGACTTCCTCGTAGAACTTGCGCATGCGGCCTTCGACCATCTTTTCGATGATGTTTTCCGGCTTGCCCGACTGGCGTGCCTGGTCAGCGAAGATCGCCTTCTCGCGCTCGACAGCCGAGGCGTCGACCTCGTCTGGCGTCAGTGCCAGCGGATTGGTCGCAGCAACATGCATGGCGACCTGACGCGCGAAAGCGCGGGCCGCATCGTGGTTGCCGGTCGTTTCGATGGCGACCAGAACGCCGAGCTTGCCGAGATTGTCGGCAACCGCGTTGTGGACGTAGCTGGCGACGACACCTTCAGAAACCGAAAGCTTGGCCGAACGGCGGAAGCTCATGTTCTCGCCGATGGTGCCGACGGCATCCTTGATGGTGTCGCTGACGGTCTTGTCCGAGCCCGGATACTTCGCAGCAGCAACCGCTTCGGTGCCGCCATATGCAAGAGCAACCTTGGCGACGTTGGACACGATTTCCTGGAAGGCCGCGTTGCGGGCAACGAAATCGGTCTCCGAATTGACTTCGACGACGACGGCCTCGCGCACGCCGGTATCGACGCCGACAAGGCCCTCGGCCGCGGTGCGGCTGGCCTTCTTGTCGGCCTTGGAGATGCCCTTCTTGCGCAGCCAGTCGACCGCCTCTTCCATGTTGCCGCCAGTCTCGTTGAGAGCCGTCTTGCAATCCATCATGCCCGCGCCCGTCAGTTCGCGGAGTTCTTTAACCTGTGCTGCCGAAATGCTCATTGTGGCCTCTTTGCTTCAAAATGCGTGAACGCACCACCGAGGGATCGATGATGCGCCGAACGCCGGCGCTAGCTGCGCCCAATCCTGAAAAGGAAGGCCGGTTGCCCGGCCTTCGCGATTACGCCTGGGGCGTTTCGGTCGTCGGAGCCGCGTCGAGCGCAGGCTCGATCGGAGCTTCGGCCGACGCGCCGATGTCCATGCCGAGCGCGCCCTGCTGGCGAGCGATGCCGTCGATCGCAGCCTTGGCAACCAGATCGCAATAGAGCTGGATGGCGCGGGCGGCGTCGTCATTGCCGGGGATCGGGAAGTCGATCTTGTCTGGGTCGCAGTTGGAATCGATGATCGCAACGACCGGAATGCCAAGACGCTTGGCTTCCAGGATGGCGATGGCTTCCTTGTTGGTGTCGATGACGAACATCAGGTCCGGCGTCGAGCCCATGTCCTTGATGCCGCCAAGAGCCTTGTTTAGCTTCTCGCGTTCGCGCTCAAGGTTCAGGCGCTCCTTCTTGGTGAAGCCCTGGGCTTCGCCAGCGAGCAGCTCGTCGAGCTTGCGCAGGCGCTGGATCGAGTTCGAGATCGTCTTCCAGTTGGTCAGCATGCCGCCGAGCCAACGCGAGTTGACGTAATACTGAGCCGAACGCTGGGCAGCGTCAGCAACGATGTCCGAAGCCTGACGCTTGGTGCCGACGAAGAGAACACGGCCGCCGCGCGCAACGGTGTCCGAGACCTGCTTCAGCGCCTGGTGCAGCAGCGGCACGGTCTGGCTGAGGTCGATGATGTGGATGTTGTTGCGGGCGCCATAGATGTAAGGCGCCATCTTCGGGTTCCAGCGGTGGGTCTGGTGGCCGAAGTGAGAACCAGCTTCAAGAAGCTGGCGCATGCTGAAATCAGGCAGTGCCATTCTTTATTTCCTTTTCCGGTTAGCCTCCACGGACCATGACGCTTTTAGCGAGATTGCTCGAAACGCCACCGGGATGGTCTCAGCCGGATTTCTCCCGGGCAGAAACCAAAGTCCGTGTGTGGAATGCGGCGGCATATAGACGTATTGCCGGGCGGACGCAACCCCCAGACCGGGCCGACATCGGCCAAAACCGCGGCTTTCTGCGCCTCAGCGCCATGACATGGAGCGTTTCGGCAGCCTGGACGCGGGTGCGGGCTCTTGGAAATCGGTCCCCGATTCTCGGGACCAGCACATGTTCAGCTGCCGGCCGCCCAGCGCGCCATGCCGGGCTCCTCCTGCGCTGCCTCTTCTTCCACTGGCCTGGGGTCGCGGCGCTTGAAGTTGCGCACACGCACACGGCGAAACACCGCTACGATTTCATCGCGGCTGCATTCGATCGCGCCCAAGCGCACGGCCCGGTCGCGCTCGAAACCGGTGATGTCGTAATGCGGCGCCGAGGTCTTTGGCGGCCCCTGATAGGATGACCGCTTCAGGCCGAGCTGGGCAGCAAAGCGGTGCAGCTGATCCGTGTCATCGGCAAGCAGGTGGCACCAGCGATGGCCCACCCACTTCCAGATTGCCGCGTCGACATAGACGGCCACGATTGCCCGCCTATGGCTTGYAATTGCCCTGCGGCGGTGTGGGAAACAGCGCGAGATTGACCAGCTTGCCGGTCATCGAGAAATCGCCATAGTCCATGACCAGATCGCGCGTCAGGCCGTTTTCGTGCAGCTTGAAGCTGATGCGGTACTCCGGCACTTCCTCGCCGCCGCCCTTGCTCTCGTCAAAATAAGCGATGTCGACGGGCCAGTATTTGTCCTTGGCAAGCCCGGCGAGCGCGGGCAACTCAGGATCGGTCTTGGGCACTTCTGTTTTCTTGCCGACGATGACGGTGGTTGTCATCACCTTGTCGGCATCCTCCGAACCGTCGAACAGGCTGGTCTCATAGAATGTCTCGCCTTTTTCCGCCTTGTCGATCAGCTCGACAAGATGCTGGGTTGGAAACTGGGTTTTGGCGAGATCAACGGAACCTGCCTCCGGCTTTTCCAGCGCCACCTTGAGCCCGTTGGCCTCGCGCGTCGCCGTGCCCTTGACCTCACGATCGAGATTTTGGTCGACAAAGGATTTCGTCACGAAAGAGAAGGTCTTGCCTTCGCCATCCTCGAAGGTGGTCGTTTGCTGGTCTGTCAGCCGCGTGTTCTCGGTCGTTGCGATCTGGGTCACGAAACGGAATTTGACCGTATAGCCCTYGCAGGCCGAACCGTTGAACTCATAGACCATGCGCCCTGAAAGTCCGGTGATTCCCGACCGGTCCGAAGCCTGATCGAGCACCAGATCGTAGACAGCGCGGTGAGGTGCAAGCACTGGTGCTGCAAATGCCGGCACCAAGGGCAGCACCGAGGTGGACAAGGTAGCAAGAAGGACAAGGCGCGTTGCGCGCATACACTGGCTCCGATCGGCGCGGCCATGACAGGCCGCTTTGAATGATGGTCCACCTTAAAAAAAGTCGTGGCGGAAGCGAGGCAAACATAGCACTTTCGGCGCGACCTCACCTACCACCCGAGACTCAGAGATAAGGAAAGACGATGGGCGAAACAATCGAAAAGCGGCTAAGCGATCTCGGCGTCACCTTGCCGGCAGCCGCAGCCCCGGCCGCCAACTACGTGCCGTTCATGGCAAGCGGCAATCTCGTCTTCACGGCCGGCCAGCTGCCGCTCAAGGACGGCAAGCTCATCGCCACCGGCCTTCTCGGCCGCGAAATCGACGTCGCAGCCGGCAAGGAAGCGGCCAAGCAGTGCGCCGTCAACATCCTCGCCCAGGCCAAGGCGGCCCTTGGCGACCTCGAAAAGATCAAGCGCCTGGTCAAGATCACCGTCTTCGTCGCCTCGTCCTCCGACTTCACCGAGCAGCATCTCGTTGCCAATGGTGCATCGGACTTCCTGGTTGCGGCCCTTGGCGAACGTGGCAAGCATGCGCGTTCGGCTGTCGGCGTCGCCTCGCTGCCGCTGAATGCCGCTGTCGAGATCGAAGCCATCATCGAAACCGAGTGAGCCTCAGTCCATGACCGATCTTTCGTGGCTGACCGCCCGCCCCATCGCCCATCGCGGCCTGCATGACCTCAACAGGACCTGCTGGGAAAATACGCTTTCGGCCTTCGAAAGGGCCGCTCAGCGCGGCTACGCCATCGAATGCGACGTGCATTTGAGCGCCGATGGCAATGTCGTCGTCTTTCACGACGATGTGCTGAAGCGGCTGACTGGCACGGATGGCTATATCTGGCAGCGGACGACGGGTGAACTCGCAGCCCTTCGCATTGGCGGCACGGCCGATCATGTGCCAACGCTTGCCGAACTGCTCAAGCTCGTCGATGGCCGCGTGCCGCTGGTGATCGAACTCAAGGGGATCCCGGGGCACGACGCCGGCCTCGTTGCCAAGGTTGGCGAAGCCTTGCGCGACTACAAGGGCAATGTGGCGATCATGTCCTTCGACCATTGGCTGATCCGCGATTTTTCCAGGCATGCACCGGGAATCCCTGCCGGTTTGACCGCGTGGGGCGACCTGGACCATGAGCTGGAGGCGCATTTCTCCATGCTTGCGCACGGCATTTCCTTCGTCTCCTATAGCGTGACGCATCTGCCGAACCGCTTCATCAGCTTCGTGCGCGAAAAGCTCGCGATGCCGGTCATCACCTGGACTGTGCGCGACCAGGACGCTGTGAAGCGGACCTTCGCCCATGGCGACCAGATGACGTTCGAGGGATTTGACCCGGATGCGACGCCGGTGGCGTGAGACCTTGCAACGCCGCTTTTCGAGCGTAAGTAACAACGTATGAGCACTGCGAGCGAAGTAGGGGCGAAGAGTGCGGATGGCGGTTACGCCATCCGCGTTGTCTCAAGCATCACCGAGTTCGATCGCAACGACTGGAACAGACTTTCCGGCACTTCACGAAGTTTGTCAGGAAGTCACTATAATCCATTCCTTTCATTCGATTTCCTGAGCATTCTCGAAGAGGCCGGCTGCGCCATACGCAAGACCGGCTGGCAGGGGCATCACCTCAGACTTGAGACTGCGGACGGCACATTCCTCGGCGCTCTTGCCTGTTACGCCAAGTCTCACAGCCAGGGCGAATATGTCTTCGACCATGGCTGGGCCGATGCGTTCGAACGCGCCGGTGGTCGATATTATCCCAAGCTGCAGGCCTCGGTACCGTTCACCCCGGCCACCGGCCCCCGCCTGCTGGCCATCCCCGGCAGTGACGCCCCTAGGACCAAGGCAGCGCTCGCGACCGCGCTGCGCAGTGTGGCCGAGGGCGTCGGCGTATCGTCAGCGCATGTGACCTTCGCCGAGGCAGAGGAGGTCGATATTCTCGAGGCCACAGGCTTCCTGCGCCGTACCGACCAGCAGTTTCACTTCTTCAACGAAGGCTTTGGCAGCTACGATGATTTTCTGGCCACCTTGGCCTCGCGCAAGCGCAAGGCGCTGAAGAAGGAGCGGCGCGAGGCGCTGGCGGACGACATTTCGATCGAGCGTTTGACCGGCAAGGACATCACCGAGGCGCATTGGGRCGACTTTTTCGCCTTCTATGTGGACACCGGGGGCCGCAAATGGGGCCGCCCCTACCTGAACCGCAAGTTCTTCTCGCTGATCGGCGAACGCATGGCCGACGATGTGTTGCTGGTGATGGCCAAGCGCGGCGGGCGCTACATCGCCGGCGCCATCAACTTCATCGGCTCCGACACGCTCTACGGCCGCAACTGGGGCTGCATCGAGGACCACCCCTTCCTGCATTTCGAAGTCTGCTACCATCAGGCCATCGACTTCGCCATCGAGCGCAAGCTGAAGGTGGTCGAGGCGGGCGCGCAGGGCGAACACAAGCTGGCGCGCGGCTACAGGCCGGTTACCACCCAATCAGCGCACTACATCGTCCACCCCGGGCTTCGTCGCGCGATCGCCGAATATCTGGAACGCGAGCGGCGGGAAGTCGCTGAGGTAAGCGAATATCTCGAAGATCACGGCCCGTTCCGACGCGACTGATCTGCGGTC
>NZ_JBFUKO010000084.1:0-14067 GCF_056400805.1 Aminobacter sp. P4_H6_2 | reverse complement strand
ATCCTGAGGTGCGAGCCCGCGCGACAGCTAAAAGCTTGAAGTTAATGCCTGTGGGCGAGCCTCGAAGGACGAACCACAGGGCTTGCCGCTTCAGCCGCCCGATTGCGGCACCAGCAACGAAACGATGCGCTCGCTCTTGGCAACTTCGGTGTGGCCTTCTGTGCGATATGGAATGCCGAGTGCGTTCCAGGTCTCGACCAGCGCAGTCTTGAGCTCTGCGATCAACTCGTCGGTGTGGAATGGCGTTGGCGTGATACGCAGCCGTTCGGTGCCGCGCGGCACGGTCGGGTAGTTGATCGGCTGGATGTAGATGCCGTGGACGCCGAGCAGGCGGTCGCTGGCCATCTTGCACAGCTCGGGATCGCCGACCAGGATCGGCACGATATGCGTTGGCGACTCCATGACCGGCAGGCCGGCGTCGGCAAGCATCTGCTTGGCCTGCGTCGCCTGACGCTGCTGGGCGTCACGCTCGGACTGCGAGTTCTTGAGATGGCGGATCGATGCGGTGGTCGCGGCCGCGATCGCCGGCGGAAGTGCCGTGGTGAATATGAAGCCCGGTGCGTAGGAACGGACGGCGTCAACCACGGAACGGGTGCCGGTGATGTAGCCTCCGAGCGTGCCGAATGCCTTGGCCAGCGTGCCCTCGATGATGTCGATGCGATGGGCAAGGCCTTCGCGCTCGGTGATGCCGCCGCCGCGCGGGCCGTACATGCCGACTGCGTGGACCTCGTCGATATAGGTCATGGCATTGTACTTTTCGGCGAGGTCGGCGATCTCGGCGATGGGTGCGATGTCGCCGTCCATCGAATAGACGCTCTCGAACACGATCAGCTTGGCGCGCTCGCGACCTGCAGCCTGCAGCAGGCTTTCGAGGTGGGCGACGTCGTTGTGGCGGAAGATCTTCTTTTCAGCGCCCGAGCGGCGCACGCCCTCGATCATCGAGGCGTGGTTGAGTTCGTCGGAAAGAACCAGGCAGTTCGGCAGGAGCTTGGCGATGGTCGAGATCGCGGCTTCGTTGGAGACGAAGCCAGAGGTGAAGACCAGTCCCGCTTCCTTGCCGTGGAGATCGGCGAGCTCATGCTCGAGATCGACCAGCGGATGGTTGTTGCCGGAGATGTTGCGGGTACCGCCAGCACCGGTGCCCATGTTGCCAGCTGCCTTCTGCATCGCCGCCACCACGTCGGGGTGCTGGCCCATGCCGAGATAGTCGTTAGAGCACCAGACAGTGATTTCCTGCGCCCGGCCGTTGGAGCGCCAGATCGCGCGCGGGAACTTGCCGACGATGCGCTCTAGATCGGCGAACACGCGATAACGGCGCTCGGCGTGGATTTGGTCGATCGCTTCTTCGAAAAACCGCTGGTAGTTCATGTGGACGTCCCAATTTTTCAACCGCGAGCATAGTCAACGGCCGGTTCGGCGTCCATCAACCGTTTTGGTCAAAATGCCACGCCCTCGACGTCCCAAACGACCACGGAACGGCGAAAAGTCCCTTGATGTGGATCAAACTCAGCAGCGACTGAGTTCTTCGCGCGGAAGCCGCCTCGCATTCGCCTGAGTTTTTGCGCTAGACAGTGCGAAAGTGGAAATGAGATGCGGAGGATTCGATGGCGGTATTGGTGACGGGCGGGGCGGGCTATATCGGCAGCCACATGGTCTGGGAACTGCTCGATGCAGGCGAACAGGTCGTCGTGCTCGACCGGCTTTCGACCGGCTTCGACTGGGCCGTGGGGCCCGAGGCGACGCTTGTCAGGGGCGATGTCGCCGACCAGGAACTCGTCGGCAAGCTGATCCGCGAGCATGGCGTGGATAGCATCATCCATTTCGCCGGTTCGATCGTGGTCCCGGAATCGGTCGCCGATCCGCTCGGCTATTACGACAACAACACCTGCAAGACCCGCAGCCTGATCGAGACGGCGGTGCGCTGTGGCGTGAAGCATTTCATCTTCTCCTCGACGGCGGCCGTTTATGGCGCGGCCGGCATCGAGCCGGTGGTCGAAGACGCCCGCCTTGCGCCGGAATCGCCTTACGGCCTGTCCAAGCTGATGAGCGAATGGATGCTGCGCGATGCGGCGGCAGCACACCCGCTGCGCTACACCGCGCTGCGCTATTTCAACGTTGCGGGTGCTGATCCCAAGGGGCGCACCGGCCAGTCGACCAAGGGCGCCACCCACTTGATCAAGGTCGCTTCGGAGACCGCGCTCGGCAAGCGCGCCTCGATGCAAGTTTACGGCGACGATTATGCGACGCCTGACGGTACCTGCGTGCGCGATTATATCCACGTCTCGGACCTCGCCGCAGCACACCGGCTGGCGCTCGCCCGCCTGCGCGCCGGCGGCGGCAATCTCGTTGCCAATTGCGGCTACGGTCACGGCTATTCGGTGCTCGAAGTCATCGACAGTGTGCGGCGCGTGCATGGCGGCGATTTCACTGTCGAGATGGGGGCTCGCCGTGCCGGCGACGCGGCTTCGGTCGTTGCCAATGCGGACCTCGCGCGCGGCGAGCTTGGCTGGGCACCCAAGCACGACGATCTCGACGCCATCGTTGGCGACGCGCTCAACTGGGAAAAGCTGCTCAGCCGCAAGAATTCCATAGCCGGCTGAGGCTGGCTCAGCCGATTCCTGCCAGCACCTCTCGATATGCCGCGCGGCAACGGCTAGTGCTGCCGCGTGGAGTTGAGTTCCCGGCGGTCGTGGGTTCCCGGTCAGAGCCCGATATCAACTTGGGTACGCAATGAAGATCCTGGTTCTCGGCGCAGGCGTGGTCGGAACGGCGGCAGCCTATTACCTGGCCCGCGACGGCCATGAGGTCACCGTGCTCGAGCGCCATCCGGCTGCGGCGCGGGGCACCAGCTATTCCAATGCCGGTCTTGTCTCGCCGGGCGATGCCACCGCCTGGGCTTCGCCGGCAGCGCTCAAGACCTTCATTCGCTCGCTCTACACACCCGACCTCGGCATCAAGGTCAGGCTGCGGCTCGATCCTTACTTCTACGCCTGGAGCCTGCGTTTCCTGTTTCAGTGCACGAAAGCGCGGCTGCGCGCCAACAGCGAGGTCAAGCTCCGGCTCGCGCTGTATGCGCGCCAGTGCATCAACGAGATTTCGGCCGAAACCGGCCTTGCCTATGACGAGCGCCGCAAAGGCATCCTCTATTTCTTCCGTTCACAAAAGAGCCTCGACGAAGGCAGCGAGAACTACCGCTTTCTCGCCGAACACGGACTGCCGATCGAGATTGTCGACCGCAACCGCATGGTCGAACTGGAGCCGGGCCTTGCAGCGGCCAAGCATGGCATTGCTGGCGGTGTCTATTCGCCGATCGACCAGACCGGCGATTCCCGCATGTTCGTCGAAAGCCTGGCCGCCTGCGCCACCGAGCGTCTCGGTGTGAAGTTCATGTTCGACACCACTGTCGAAGACCTTGTCATCGACGGCGACCGCGTCACCGGCGTGAAGACATCATCTGGCATTGTCGCAGCAGAAGCCGTTGTCATCGCCATGGGCCCGGAAAGCGGACTGCTCGGCCGGCGCCACGGCATCGACCTGCCCGTCTATCCCGTCAAGGGCTATACTGCGACCGTGCCGCTCGACGATCCCTCCAGAGGGCCAACCATGGGCGGCGCCGACGAGGACAATCTGATCGCCTATTCGCGCTTGGGCGACCGCTTGCGGCTGGCCTCGACCGCCGAATTCGCCGGTTTCGACCGCAGCCACAAGCCTGAGGATTTCGCCCGCCTGTTCAAGGCCGGCAAGGAGCTGTTTCCCGGCGCCTTCGATCCCGCCAAGGCCGAGCTGTGGGCCGGGCTGAGGCCGATGATGCCGGGCTCGGTGCCGGTCATGGGCCGCGCCCGCTTCAAGAACCTCTATCTCGACACCGGCCATGGCCATGTCGGCTGGACCATGGCCTGCGGTTCCGGCAAGTTCCTTGCCGATCTGATCGCCGGGCGCAAACCCGAAATCGATCCGCAGGGCCTGGTCTACAAGGGCTGATTCAGCGTCGGCTCAGGCGGTGGCGGGATTCATAGAGATATTGCAGGCCAATGATGACGGCTGCGATCAAAAGGTAGAAAACCGACACGACCAGCAGCACTTCGATCGCCTTGTAGGTGTCGGCGATGATCGTCGTCGAGGCGGCGGTCAGTTCATCGATGGCGACGAGGCYGGCAAGCGAGCTGCCCTTGACCATCTGGATGGCGTTGGAAAACAGCGAAGGCGCTGCGAGCCGGTAGGCCTGCGGCATCATCACCTTCCAGTAGATGGCGAAGGGCTTCAGCCCGAGTGCCTTTGCGGCGTCGAGCTGGCCCGTAGGCACGCTTTCGAAGCCCGAGCGCAGGAATTCGAGATTATAGGCGGTCGACGCAAAGATCAGGCCGATCAACGCCGAGGGCAACGGCTCGAGATAGATGCCGAGCCGGGGCAGGCCGTAATAGAGCCCAAACAGCAGTGCCAGCACCGGCGCTGCGCGGGCAAAGAAGCTGTAGCCGATGATCAGCCGCCGGAAGGTGCCATTGGGCCGCTGCATGTAGATGGCCAGAGGCAGTGCCAGGATGTTCGACACGGCAATAACGATCACCGAGATCAGCAGCGTCATGCCTAGCCCGTTGAGCAGCATGCGCTGGTAGGTGGGGTCGAGCAGGATGCTCATCGCGTGGCCACCTGCTTGGGCTTGCGTTCGTTGAACACGAGCAGCGGTGTCACGATCAGGATGTAGAGACCAACAGCCAGCGTCAGGAAGGTGAAGGGCGCGTTGGTGGCGGCGATTCCTTGCTTGGTGACGTAGAGGATTTCGCTGACCGAAACCGCCGAGGCAATCGACATGCGCTTGACCGTGCCGATGGCGTAGGTGATCCAGCCCTTGCGCGCCAGCGGCAGGATCTGCGGGATGAGGACGCGCAGGAACACCACCCGCGTCGGCAGGCCGAGCGCCTTGCCGGCCTCATACTGGCCGAACGGGATCGTTGCCAGCGCGCCCTTGAACACCTGGTAGTCGAAGGCGATGCCGACCAGCGTGAACGCGATGATGGTCGAGCCGATCGGGCCGAAGTCGAAACCGATCTGCGGCCCACCGAAGAAGAACAGGAACAGGACGACAAGTTCCGGCACCGAGCGGAAGAAAGCACTGAACGCTTCGATGCCTTTGCGCGGCAGCGATTTCTCGCGGCCGTAATGGACGAGCGAAAGTAAAAGGCCAAACAGCGCCGACAGGGTGAAGATCACCGCCGACAGCGCAATGGTGAGAACTGCCGCGGTCAACAGCCGCGGCAGCCAGGCAATCGCAATTTCCATGTCCGGCCGCCCCTCCGGCTACGCTTGTTACTGCGCCTTCGACCAGTCGATCGAAGCGCCGAACCACTTGTCGGCGAGGCCCTGGAGCGTGCCGTCCTTGCGCCATGTCTCAAACAGGGCGTCGATGGCGTCGGCCAGCGGCTTGTTCTTGTTGTTGACGGCGACGCTCTGGGTCACGGTAGAGAGCATGTCGTCGAGCGTGACGACGCCAGCCAGCTTGCCCGACTTGGCGAGATATTTCGGCCCGAGGAAGTCGTGCGCAGCGAAGTCGATGCGGCGGTTCTCAAGATCGAGGAACAGCTCCGTCGAACCTGGATATTCGCGGCTTTCGGTGACGCATCCGGCTGACAGCTTCTCCTTGGCGACCTTCTGGAACGAGCCGCCGCGCACCGCACCCATGACCTTGCCGCAGACATCCTTCCAGCCTGTTATGCCGGTGTCTGCCTCGCGGCGCGTCACGGCGACGCCGTTGACGATATAGGGCGACAAAAGAAAGAAATCCTTCGAGGCAAGCCGTTCCGGCGTGCGCGACACGCCCGAAGCGATGGCATCGAAGCGCCCGGCGGTCAGGCCTGGCAGCAGGCCGGCGAAGTCGAGCTTTTCAAACTTGGCGCTGACGCCAAGCGATTTTGCGATCAGGTTGATCACATCGATGTCGAAGCCTTCAAGCTCGCCCGTGGCGTTTGTCATGCTGAACGGTGGCGCCGAGCCGGAGGTGCCGACCGTGAGCGTATCGGCATTGACGAGGGCGGCCTTGTAGTCCTGCGCACTTGCCGCGCTCACGCCGAAAACCGCGATGAGGGCCAGCAGTGCTGTCCGCGCAAATCCCATGATCACTCCTTGGATGGGTAGCTTGAAAACCGGGAGAGGTGCTTATATCGCACAGCCGGTGGGCGACCAACAACGGAAGCCACGGCGACTAGATACTTTTTGGCGAAGCTGTTTCTCAAGAACTGCTTTTTCCAAAATGCGAGGATTTTTGGAATGGAACTGCGTTTCAAGCTGAACCACCTGTACCAGGGCCAGAACTCGCCTTTCCTCCACGCCGTCGATGCCGGCTATTTCGCCGACCACGGCCTTAGCTGCACCTTCGTTGAAGGGTTCAGTTCGTCGCAGGTGACGCGCGCACTCGTCGAGGGCGACGCCGATATCGGCTTTGGCGATGTGTCTTCGGTGTTCGAGCGCGCCTTGCGCACCGGGGAACAGGAAATCACCTGCCTGCTGCCGATCTATGAAAACACGCCCTGCTGCCTCGGCTATCTCTCCGATGGCAAGGAACTCACTTTGGCCGACATCGAAGGCAGCACCTTGTGCGGTCCCAATGGCGACACCTCGGCGCGGCTGCTGCCGCTATTGCTGGCAAAGAACGGCTTTGCTTCTGACAGCTACACCTATCTCGGCGTCCAGCCTGAAGAGCGCGACCGCTTGGTCGCAGCGCGGGAAGTGCTGGCTGCGACATGTTTCGATGCGACGCTGAAATTCGCCATGGAAAGCCGCGGCTACGATACCTGCGGGCTTGCCTTTCTCTATTTCGCCGACAATGGCCTCGACACCTATTCGAGCGTGCTCGTCGCACTCGGCACGGTGCTTGAGCGCGATCCCGCTTTGGCTGGCAAGCTGCGTTCGATCAGCCGGCAGGCGTGGCGCGATTGCCTGAAAGATCCCGAACTTGGCGTGCGCGCCGTGCTCAAGCGCTCGCCGTCGATCGACGCGGGCATCGTCAGGGGGCAGCTTCAATGGGTGCTGAGCCATCAGGTTTTCCCCAATGGGGATGGGCCGATGGCTTTCGATGTCCAAGGGGCAAAGATGGCGGCGACGCTCGAATGCGCTGTATTTTCGGTGGGTGCTGAGGCTCGCCGTCCGGCTGATGGGCTGCCTGCAGCGATCTGCCGAAATTAGTCACCCGGTTTCGAAATCGCCGGGTTGCGGCGGGGCGACGGGTTTGAACAGCGTGCGGTCGGGCTTGATGTCGAGCAAGGGCGTGCCGTCAAGGCAGTCCATGCCACGCACACTCAGCATGTTGCCTTCCACACCCACTAGCTCGACGATCGAGGTGCCGATGGGGTTGGGCCGCACGGGCGAGCGCAAGGCAAAGGTGCCGCGTGAGGTCCCGTCATTGGCCGGGCTCTGGCGCACGAGATCGCGCCTGGACATGTGCAGCCAGTAGAGCACCTCGAGGCGTTCGTATCTTTCGATACCATCGAGTGCTGCCTGCCATGGCTCAAAGATTTCGATGCGGCAGATGGGGCCGTCGGCGCGTCCTTGGCGCGGTGTCATCAGGCGCGAGGCCCAGGGCGTGTGGATGCGGCCGATGAACACCAGTCCGGCGTCGAACTCGGTGGGTTGCGCGACGGCGGTTTCGCCGTCGCGGATCTCCTTTTCGCGGACCATGCTCAGTCCACCGCCACCATGACGTCGGAGGCCTTGATCACCGCATAGGCGTCCTTGCCGACCGCAAGCTTGAGGTCGTCGACCGCTTCGTTGGTGATCGAGGCGGTGACGACGGCGCCGCCAATGTCGATGCGGATATGCGAGGTCGTTGCTCCCTTGGTCACTTCGACGATCTTTCCCTTGATCTGGTTGCGGGCGCTGAGCTTCATGATGCGTTCCTTTCGGTCAGGGTTGGGGTGCAGACATGGCGTCCGGCCTGTTCGAGATAGGCAACTGCGACCCCGACGCCATAAAGAGCCTGCAGTGTTTCCGATGTTAGCACCTCGGCGGGCTTTCCTATGGCAACGAGCGCGCCTGCCTGCATAAGCGCGACGCGATTGGCGCAGGCAAAAGCATGGCTGGGATCGTGGGTCGAAATGACTACCGCCATGCCTGTGGCAGCGAAGCTCGATATGCGGCTGAGCACGCGCGCCTGGTTGCCGAAGTCGAGGCTGGCAGTAGGCTCGTCCATGACGATCAGCTCCGGCTCCTGGGCAACCGCCCGGGCAATCAGCGTCATCTGCTTTTCGCCGCCGGAGATGTCGGTGAAGGGGCGGGCAGCGAGGTGACCGATGCCCAAAATTGCGAGTGCTTCCTGTGTTTTCGCACGGTCGGCCATGGTGGGCGAGGCGAAGGTGTCGATGCGGCTGGCGCGGCCCATCAAGACTACGTCGAACACCGAAAACGGGAAGTAGACACCGGTGGCTTGCGGAACATAGGCGATGTGGCGGGCGAACTGGGCGCGCGAAAAGTCGGCGATGTCCTTGCCGTCCAGCTCGAGGCTGCCGCCCTGGCGCGGCAGCAGGCCGAGCAGGGTCTTGAACAAAGTGGTCTTGCCGCAGCCATTAGGGCCAAGCAGGCACAGCACCTCGCCACGATCGACCGAAAGCGTGACGCCATGGCCGATTTTCACGCGGCCATAGCCGAATGCGAGTTCGGTTGCCTGAAGCATCATTGCCAGCCTCGCCTGGTCGTCAGAAGTAGATAGAGGAAGAACGGTGCGCCGACAGCGGCGGTCAGGATGCCCAACGGGATTTCGATCTCGGCCATGCTGCGGGCGAGCGCATCGACGCCGACCATGTAGCCGGCGCCGATGATCATCGATGTCGGCAATAGCCGGGAAAATTCGGGGCCGACAAACATGCGTGCGACATGCGGCACCAGAAGGCCGATCCAGCCGACGATGCCGGAGATCGATACGGCTGCTGCGGTCATCAGGGTTGCTGCTGCAACGACAACGACACGGATCCAGCGCGTCTCGACCCCAAGCGCGCGCGCCTCCTCGTCGTCAAGCGTCATCAGGTTCATGCGCCAGCGCAACAATATCATCGGCACAAGGGCGATGGCCACCGCCGGCAGGATGGAGACGAGATCGCCTCGGGTGATGGAGGCGAGGCTGCCGAGCAGCCAGAAGGTAATGGCGGGCAGCTGGTTGTAGGGATCGGCAAGAACCTTGAGCAGCGACACGCAAGCGCCGAGCAGGGCGCCGATGGCGACACCCGCCAGCACCAGTACCAGGATCGGATCGCGCTCGCGCACCGCCGAGCCGATGACATAAACAACGGCGACCGCTGCCAGCCCGCCGAGGAAGGCGAGCCCCTGGATGGCCAATACAGACATCGACAGGAAAATGCCCGCGACGGCACCTAAGCTGGCGCCGGCTGAAACGCCAAGGATGTCGGGCGACACCAGCGGGTTGCGGAAAAGGCCCTGATAGACCGCGCCTGCGGCAGCAAGAGCCGCGCCAACCCCCAAGCCGGCGCCGACGCGCGGCAACCGGACATTCCAGACGACTGTTTCGACGGTGGTGGCGACACCGCTCTCGTTGCCGGTGGTCTTTGAGATGATCACGGCCCAAATGTCGCCAGGTGTCACCGGATATTTCCCGGTGACGATGGCAGCGATCACGATCAGCCCCAGGAGAAATGCAAGAACGCCGAGCGACTGCAGGCGGCCGCGCCGGGGATTTTCAGGCTCCGGCACCACGCCGCCTCTGGCCTGAAGTTCAGGATTTCGGGCCAGTGTCGGCAAGGAGTTTCTCAAGCTGCTCGTCGGTCAGGTCGATGTGGTAGAACAGCTTGTAGAAGCTGCGCGTCTCGGCCTTGAGGTCGACATCAGACTTGCCGGGATAGAGTGCCGAGGTCAGCCAGGCGACGCCGATGGCGCGGTTGATGCCGGGAGGGGCGTCGAACCAGCCGAAGGGCAGGGCCGGCGCGCGGAAGACGCGCGCGTCCTTCACCGCCTTGATGCCGGCCCATGACGGGTCTGACAGCACCGCCTTCTGGAATTTTGGGCTCAGCGTCAGAATGACATCGGGGTTCCACGACAGGATCTGTTCGAGCGAGACATTGGCGAGCCCGCCCTTGCCCGCGGCTTCGGCGACATTGGTGGCGCCAACCGCCGAGAGTACTTCCATGTTGATAGAGCCGGCGAGGCCGGTTTCTAGCCCGTCCGGACCGCGACCGTAATAGACGCGCGGGCGCTGATCTGCGGGAATATCGGCCACGACCTTGTCGAGGCGCTTCATCGCCGCTTCGGTGTAATTTGCCAACGCTTCGGCCTGTTCCTTTTCGCCGAGCAATTCGCCGATATCGCGCAGCGACTTCGGCGCGTTGGCGAAGGTGCCGTCGACCAGGATGTAGGGGATTCCGGTCTGCTCCTGCACCCGATCGGCAAGCGAGGCATAGGTCGCATCGACAGTGCCTACGTCAAGGATGAAGTCAGGCTTCATGGCAAGAACCGCTTCGAGATTGGCGGTGTTGTTTTTGCCGGTCAGGCGGCCATGCACCGGCAGGGCCCGGTAGGGCTCGGCGATGAATTCCTTTTCGTCGTCCTTGAACTCGCGCACCCAGCCGACCAGCTTTTCAGGCGCGACCGAATAGAGCAGCACGGAGGCGGGCGGGCCGGCGGCCATGACGCGGGTGATCTTTTCCGGCAGTGCCACCTTGCGGCCTGCCGCGTCGACAAAGATGCGCTCATCGGCAATCGCCAAGGCGGTGAAGCCGTTGACGACCGTGGCCACAGTTACGAGCGAAAGCAAGATATTGCGACGGTTCATGGGCGCGGGTCCGATATGTGATGAGCTATGGCTATATCCGTCCGAATATAGCGAGGCGCATTGTTATGTTTGCGTGGATATAACGGTCAAGTGATTTCCGACACGCTGCCCCATCCGATTTGCCGTGGCCTTGCCTTGACCCAGGCGTGGCGGTCGGGCGAGGCTGGCGCCAGAATCTACACAGCCCATGGAGACCGCATCATGTACGCACATATTCTCATCGCCACCGACGGTTCGGAACTGGCGCAGAAGGGCCTCGACCATGGCTTGAACCTGGCCAAGGGCCTCGGCAGCAAGGTGACGGTCATGAGCGTCACCGAACCTGCGCCGATCTTCGCCTCGGCTGGCATGTACGGTCCTGTCGCCACCGCCGAGGACATTGTTTCCTATCAAAGGGCCGGCGAGGAATACGGCGCCAAGGTGCTGAACGCCGCCAAGGCGCAGGCCGACAAGCTCGGTGTCAATGCCGAAGTCGTGCATGTCGAGGAGATGTGGGCGGCGGAGGCGATCAATCAGGTTGCCAAGGATCGCGGCTGCGACCTGATCGTCATGGCCTCGCATGGCCGTCGTGGACTTGGCCGGCTCATTCTCGGCAGCCAGACCGTCGAAGTTTTGACCAACAGCCAGGTACCGGTGCTGGTCGTTCGCTAAACGTCGTTCACACGATCTTGCCGCGCGCCGGAACCGGCCACAGTTCGGGCGCGCGATCCTTGCCATAGACATAGACGCCGTCGACCATGTTGGTCACCACGCAGGCATGGTTGGGCACGATGCGCAGCMGCTGGCCGACGGTCAGATTGATGTCGCCCTCGGTCCTGAGCCTGCCGTGTTCTTCCGACAGTTGGTCGATCGATATGTCGGGGCGCCCAAGCACATGGCCGTGGCCCTTGAGACCGAGTAAGTCGGAGGTCAGCGTCTTGCTGCCGGCATCGATGATGGCGCGGTTGGGTGCGGGCACAGAAACCACAGTGGCGAGCACGGTCAATGCGCAATCGTCCCAGCTGGGAACACCGCGCGCCACCAGCGAACGGTCATTGTAGACATAGGTGCCTGGCCGGTATTCGGTGGCGACGGGCGCCAGATGGGCCGACATCAGGTCCGGCGTGCCGCCCGATGTGACCGCTTGAACCGCAATGCCCTTGGCCTGGATCAGCGCTTTTGCCTCAGTCATGAAGGCTTGCACCTTGGCGGCACCGCCCACGGGCGGATAGGTCGTCAGCCCGGCGAAATGCAGGCGGGGTGCGGCAGCGATGCGTGAAGCGAGTTCGACCGCCGCCTCAGGCAAGCCGACGCCACAGCGATCGGCGCCGGTATTACATTCGACAAAGACATTGAGCGTGGCGCCCGCGGCAGCGAACGCCGCCGACAGCCCGTCGATCACAGTCGCATTGTCGGCGACCACGGCAAGGTGCACCTTGCGCGATAGCTCCAGCAGCGCGGCGAGCTTGTCTTCGCCAAGGACGTTGTAGGTGATCAGCACATCGGTGATGCGGTCGCTGCCCGCGACCATTGCTGCTGCTTCCGAAACCTTCTGGCAGGTGATGCCGACCGCACCGGCTGCAAGCTGCAGCTCGGCGATGCGGGGAAGCTTGTGCGTCTTGATATGCGGCCGGACCTTGAGTCCATGGCTGTCGGCATAGGCTTGAAAGCGCTCGATGTTCCGCTTGGCCAGATCGAGGTCCACCAACACTGCGGGGGTCTGGATTTTGTCGAACATGCCTTGCTCTGCCTCCAACTCGATACGTCGGACGACCTTGCCTCCGAAGCGCTTGACAAACAATGGCGCCTGCATATGGATACGTAAATCCATTATTCAGAACATGTGTCCGCAATAATGGACATATGTTTGCTGGAAGACCCTGTAAACTTCTGGCGCGCGGGCATCGCGCGGCATTCGGAGAATGAGCATGACGATCAAGCGCTACGGCACAGGCCAATCCGGCGCGGGCAAGCAGGCATTGCCTTTCGCTCGCGCAGTCGAAGCCAATGGCTGGCTCTATGTATCGGGGCAGGTTGCCATGGAAAATGGCGAGATCGTCGGTGGCGGCATTGTCGCCGAGACGCGCAAGACGATGCAAAGCCTGATCGCCATCCTGACAGAGGCAGGCTATGGGCTGGAGCATATCGTGCGCGTCGGCGTCTGGCTCGACGACCCCCGGGACTTCTGGTCGTTCAACGGTGTTTATGCCGAGTATTTCGGCGATCATCCGCCGGCCCGCGCTTGCGTACAGTCGAGCATGATGGTCGATTGCAAGGTCGAAATCGACTGCGTCGCCTACAAGGCGCCGTAGCGACACAGGATTTCACTTCGGCAATTCGCCGGGAGGCGGCGCATGGACGACGTAGCTGACGATATCATCAACAGGCGCGCGCGCGGTCTCGATCGTGCCTTTGAAATCCTGAATCATCTGCGCCTGAAGCGTCAGCCGCTGCGCCCCAACGAGATCGCGCAAGGCATCGGCGCGCCGCGCTCTTCGGTCTACGAACTGGTCAACCTTTTGATGCGGCAAGGCGTTCTGGAGTATCGCGGCGGCGACGGCCGCGTGTTCCTGGGCCGCAAGCTCTATTTCCTCGGCATGGCCTATGCCGAGCAATTCGACCTGATGCGCGAATGCGACAAGCTGCTCACGCACATCGCCGAGGAGACGCGCGAGACGGCCCAGATGTGTGTGCTCGAAGGCAACAAATACACCGTCGCCCAGATGAAGGAGGGGCTGCGCCAGTTCCGCATCTCCTCCAATGTCGGCGACCCGGTGGCGATCCCGTGGACGGCGTCTGGCCGGCTGCTCGTTTCGCATATGAGCGACGAAGAAATCCTCGACTTCATCCCGAAGGACGATTTCCGCTTGCCGAATGGCGACTGGCTTGATCCGGCGGAGTTCATCGCCGAGGTGCGCGAAGCGGCACGCGTCGGCTACTTCACCTTCAACAGCGCGGTCGAGAGCTTCACCCACTGCTTTGCCGTGCCGGTCTACCAGGCCGACCGCACTTGCATGGCGACGCTGTGCCTGGTCGCACCGCGCGAGGACGGGCTGAAGAACCACGCCAGCTATCTTAAGACGCTGCTCGATGCCGCCGCCGACCTGTCGAGCCGCCTTGGCCACGTCGCCGACGGGTATGGCGGCCCCATGCGCGGCCGACCGGCGATGACCGCCTGACCTTTACTCACATCAACTATGGATTGGCTGTACAGCATGGTGGGACGCGTTCTTTCAATCGGCGAATGCATGGTCGAACTCAGGCAGGCCGAAGGTGGCCTGCTTCGGCAGGGCTTTGCCGGCGACAGCTTCAACACAGCCTAT
>NZ_JBFUKO010000083.1:0-14357 GCF_056400805.1 Aminobacter sp. P4_H6_2 | reverse complement strand
GCGCGAGGGTTATGTGGGCATCGACAATCTCAAGGTCGGCCGAACCGCCGCCTGGATGATCGCCAAATGCGCTGGAAAACCGGGGAAGGTGGCACTGTTCGTTGGCAGCCATCGGTTCCATGGTCACGAATTGCGCGAAATAGGCTTTCGCGCGTTCTTCCGCGAGCACGCACCTGAATTCACCGTGCTGGAAACCATCGTCAATCATGAATCCCATGAGATGACGCATGAGGCGGTTGCCGGCCTCCTTGGGCGGCATCCCGATCTCGTCGGCTGCTATGTCGCTGGTGGCGGCACCGAAGGCTCGATTTCAGCGCTGCGGCAGGTCCGGCCCAATCCTCTGCCGGTGTTGATCTGCAACGAGATCACCACGGAGACGCGCGCGGCGCTTGCCGAGGAGTTGGCCGTGATGGTGATCGCCACGCCTCTCCAGGCGCTGTGTCGCGAGCTTGTCGGACTGATGGCGCATTCCATCGAGGAGGGAGCGGCCAACGCGCCGGGACAGACTTTCCTGCCGTTCGATATCTATCTGCCGGAAAACATCTGATCCATGAATCTATCAGCAATGATGGTTTCTTCTCATTTTCCAGATTGACTATTCCGGAGACTGAGCGGAATGGAATGGAAATGCCGCCGGTATGTTGCGGCGCCTTTGCCCGGGAGGATGTCGGCATGGCCACGACCAGCAATCTCAAATTCGCACTGAACCATATGGTGGCGCCGAATCTCAAGCCGGCGGACTTCTTCGCGCTGTGCCGTCAGCTGGGCGTAAATGACGTCGAAATCCGCAACGACCTCGCCGACAACGCCATCATCGATGGCGCGCCAGCCAAGGCGATCCGCGAGCTGGCGGCTGAAAATGGAATATCCATAACAAGCATCAACGCGCTGCAGCGTTTCAACGAATGGAATGCGGCGCGTGAGGCCGAGGCCATCGAACTCGCCGATTATGCCCGCGACGTCGGCGCCGAAGCGCTCGTTCTGGTGCCGGTCAATGACGGTTCGGGGCAGGCCGACGGCGAGCGGCAACGCAATGTGCGGACGGCCCTTGGCGCGTTGAAATCCATCCTGGGCGACAGGGGTATTCGCGGCCTGGTCGAGCCGCTAGGCTTCGAGATCTGCTCTCTGCGCTCCAAGCGCGAAGCGGCCGAAGCCATCGCTGATGTCGATGGCATCGCAGCGTTCCGCATGGTCCATGACACGTTCCACCATCATCTCGCCGGCGAACCCGACATTTTCCCCGGAATGACCGGCCTCGTGCATATCTCCGGCGTCGATGATCCCGCCGTGCGTGTCGCCGACATGCGCGACCCGCACCGCATCCTGGTCGATGCCGGCGACAGGCTCGACAATGTCGGCCAGATCCGCGCGCTGATGGCAGGCGGCTATGCCGGGTTGCTGTCGTTCGAGCCATTCTCGCCCGCCGTCCACGGTCTTGCCGATCCTCGCTCGCAACTCGCTCAGAGCATGGAATACATCCGTTCGCGGGCCTGATTTCATATCCAGAATTGCCCTTCAATTGATCCGCGCCAAGGTGGCGCGGGTTCGTCTTCGGCTGCGCCCCAGATTGATGCGCGCACGATGGAATATCACTTGACGTTCGCCTGGAATATGGAATAAATATTTCATATAGAAAAAACACGGCCCGAACATTCTGAATTCGGGCCGGCACCATCGGGAGGCGGGCGGCATGCTTACATCGCGGAGGAGCGATGGTGGCGCCCGTGGATATGGGTCTTCGGCCGAGCCGCGGACTTCCGGCACTATGGGGTGCGGCCGGGCACCATTCTTGGAGGAGAGTGATCATGAAGAAATATTTGCTCGGCGGAGCCATGTGCGCGCTGATGACGGGCTCCGCGTTTGCTGCCGACATTGGCGTCAGCATGGCCAATTCCGATACGTTCCTGACGGTTCTGCGCAAGGGTATCGAAAAGGCCGCGGCGGATGCGAGCCAGCCAGTCGTGATCGAAATTGCCGATGACGACGTCAACAAGCAGCTTTCGCAGGTTCAGAACTTCATCGCCGCCAAGGTCGATGCCATCATCGTCAACGCCGTCGACACCTCGGCGACCGGACCGATGACCAAGCTGGCCAACGACGCCGGCATTCCGATCGTCTATGTCAACCGCCAGCCGATCGACGTCGATGCGCTTGGTGAAAAGGGCGCCTTCGTGGCTTCGAACGAGGCCGATTCCGGCACGCTCGAGACCAAGGAAGTGTGCCGCATCCTCAAGGCAGCCGGGAAGACCGAGGCTGGCATCCTGGTCATGCAGGGTGATCTTGCCAACCAGGCCGCGCAGATGCGCACCAAGGACGTTCACGACGTGATCGCGACGCCCGATTGCTCGTTCATCAAGATCATCGACGAACAGACCGCTGGCTGGGATCCGGTCAAGGCGCAGGACCTGATGACCAACTGGATCGCTGCCGGGCACAAGCCTGATGCCGTGATTTCCAACAACGACAACATGGCGATCGGTGCGATCAATGCCATGAAGGCCGCAGGTTGGGACATGAAGGACGTCGTCGTCGGCGGCGTCGACGCCACGCAGGAAGCGCTTGCCTATATGAAGGCCGGCGATCTCGACGTGACCGTGTTCCAGGATGCGGCCGGCCAGGGTGGCGGTGCGGTCAAGGCGGCGATGGCGCTTGCCAAGGGCGAGAAGGTCGAGCCCAAGGTGTGGATCCCCTTCCAGCTGGTGACGCCTGAAAACATGGAACAGTTCACCTCCAAGAACTGATATTATCCATGAAATGCGTCGCCGCATGGCGGCGGCGCATTTTCCTCCGTGCCTCAAGCCGTGCTTGAGCCGGGTCTGGGAGAACAGATATGCAGAGCCCTGGCATGACCGAGGCGGCACGCGAAAGCGGCGCTGTGCCTGCACCTGACTATCTTCTCGAAGTGGCCGACGTGCGCAAGGAATTCCCAGGCGTGCTTGCCCTCGACAATGTCCAGCTTCGCCTCAAGCGCGGCAGCGTGCATGCGCTGATGGGCGAAAACGGCGCGGGCAAGTCGACGCTGATGAAGATCGTTGCTGGCATCTACACGCCCGACTCCGGCAGCTTCAAGCTGCGTGGCAAGGACATCAAGCTCAACGGCCCGCTCGATGCGCTCGAAAACGGCATCGCCATGATCCATCAGGAACTGAACCTGATGGGGCCGATGACGGTGGCCGAAAACATCTGGATCCGCCGCGAGCCGACAAGCCGCTTCGGCTTCGTCGATCACGGCGAGATGCACCGCAAGACGGCGGCGTTGTTCAAGCGCCTCAACATCGACCTCGACCCCGATGTGCAGGTCGGCACGCTGAGTGTCGCCAACCGCCAGATGGTCGAGATCGCCAAGGCGGTGTCTTACGAATCCGACGTGCTGATCATGGACGAGCCGACATCGGCGCTCACCGAGCGCGAGGTCGATCACCTGTTCACGATCATCCGCACCCTACGGGAGCAGGGCAAAGGCATCATCTACATCACCCACAAGATGAATGAGCTGTTCGAGATCGCCGACGAGGTGTCGGTGTTCCGCGACGGCAAGTACATCGCCACCAAATCCTCGCATGAGGTCAAGCGCGACGACATCATCCGCATGATGGTGGGGCGCGAAATCACCCAGATGTTCCCCAAGGAGGAAGTGCCGATCGGCGAGGTGGTGCTGTCCGCCAAGGGGCTCACGCTCAAGGGGGTGTTCAGCGACGTGTCGTTTGATCTGCGTTCGGGCGAAATTCTCGGCATTGCCGGACTGGTCGGTTCAGGCCGCTCGAACATCGCCGAAACGCTTTTTGGTGTCACGCCCGCTGACGATGGCACGATCGAACTGTTCGGCAAGAGCGTGCGCATCAATAGCCCGGCTGTGGCGATGGGGCACGGCATGGCCTTCCTGACCGAGGACCGCAAAGAGACCGGCTGCTTCCTTTTGCTCGACATCCAGGAAAACACCCAGATGGCGGTGCTGCAGTCGGGTTACGTCAAGAATGGCTTCGTCAAGCAGAAGCAGCTGACCAAGGATTCGATGGAGATCAGCCAGGCGCTCAGGGTCAAGACCCCTAACATGGCCGAGCCGATCATCAACCTGTCGGGCGGTAACCAGCAAAAAGTGCTGATCGCTCGCTGGCTTTTGACCAAGCCGAAGATCCTGATTCTCGATGAGCCGACCCGCGGCATAGATGTCGGCGCCAAGGCGGAGATTCACAGGCTGATATCCAAGCTCGCCGGGCAGGGTGTGGGTGTGATCATGATCTCGTCGGAGATGCCCGAGGTGCTGGGCATGAGCGACCGCATCATGGTGGTGCACGAGGGCAGGGTGACCGGCTTCCTCGACCGCGCCGAGGCCAGCCAGGTGAAGATCATGGAACTCGCGTCGAACTGACGGCGCCAATAAGCTCAAGGGTGGAAGAACCATGTCGACGAATGAGATTGCGGGTTCCGCAAACGCTATCGGAAGCAAGAAGCGCCTGCCGCCGGAAGTGTCGATCCTGGGTGTGCTGATCGGCATTGCCATTGTCTTCGAGATCCTCGGCTGGATCATCGTCGGCGACAGCTTCCTCGCCAACAAGCAGCGCCTGTCGATCATCATCCTGCAGGTGTCGGTGATCGGCATCATCGCGGTCGGAGTGACACAGGTCATCATCACCGCTGGTGTCGACCTGTCTTCGGGCTCGGTCGTTGGCCTCGCCGCCATGGTGGCGGCAAGCTTGGCGCAGACGTCGCTTAACCCGAGGGCGGTCTACCCTTCGCTCACCGACATTTCGCCGATCTGGGCGATCCTCGCCGGCCTTGGCGTCGGCCTGCTTGCCGGCTCAGTCAACGGATTTCTGATCGCCAGAACCAAGATACCGCCTTTCATAGCGACGCTGGGCATGATGGTGTCGGCACGCGGCCTTGCCAAATGGTACACGCTCGGCCAACCGGTGGCGCTGCTCGACGACAGCTTCACCTGGCTCGGCAAGAGCTTCAACATCATGGGCTTCCCGCTGCCGCTGCCGGTCATCATCTTCCTGCTCGTCGCGATTATCTTCCACATCGCTCTGGGCTACACCCGCTACGGCAAGTTCACCTATGCCATCGGTGCCAATCCGCAAGCCGCTCGCGTGTCCGGCATCAATATCGGCGGCCACCTGATCAAGGTCTATGCCATTGCCGGCCTGCTCTCAGGCCTGGCGGGCGTGGTGACGGCGGCGCGTGCCGCCTCCGGCCAGCCGGGCATGGGCGTGGCCTACGAACTCGACGCGATCGCGGCGGCGGTCATCGGCGGCACCTCGCTGTCGGGCGGTGTCGGCCGGATCACCGGAACGGTCATCGGCACGATCATCCTCGGCGTCATGACCTCGGGCTTCACCTTCCTCAAGGTCGGCGCCTATTATCAGGAGATCGTCAAGGGCATCATCATCGTGGCGGCCGTGATCATCGACCAGCATCGCCAGAACAAGCGTAAGAAGGCTTGAATTCAGAATCCGGACCGCCCGGCACCCCGTCAGCGGGCGGTCCGCCACTCCTCCGAGATCAAAGTTGCAGGCCCGGACGGCGCGGGCCAAGGAAATGAGGTTGTCATGACAGTTCGGTTTGGTGTCCTGGGCGCAGGCCGCATCGGCAAGGTTCACGCGAAGGCTCTGGCTTCCAATGCTTCGGCGAAACTCGTTGCGGTGGCGGACGCCTTCGAAAAAGCGGCGAACGATCTGGCCGAGGCCTATGGCTGCGAGGTCCGTTCCATCGACCAGATCGAAAAGGCGTCTGATATCGACGCGGTGGTAATCTGCACGCCGACCGATACGCATGCCGACCTGATCGAGCGCTTCGTGCTCGCCGGCAAGGCGGTGTTCTGCGAAAAGCCGATCGACCTCGATGCCGCGCGCGTCGAAAAGTGCCTCGCCGTGGTCGACAAGGCCGGCGGCACGCTGATGGTCGGCTTCAACCGCCGCTTCGATCCGCATTTCGCCGCCGTGCGCAAGGCGATCGACGACGGCGCCATCGGCAAGGTCGAGCAGGTGGTGATCACGTCCCGCGATCCTGGCCCACCGCCGGCTGAGTACATCACGCGTTCGGGCGGCATCTTTCGCGACATGACCATCCACGATTTCGACATGGCGCGCTTCCTGCTAGGCGCCGAGCCGGTGGCGGTGACTGCCACGGCTTCGGTGCTGGTCGACAAGAAGATCGGCGAACTTGGCGATTTCGACAGTGTCAGCGTCATCTTACAGACAGCGACTGGCCAGCAATGCGTCATCACCAATTCGCGCCGCGCCACCTATGGCTACGACCAGCGCATCGAGGTGCATGGTTCGGACGGCATGGTGGCTGCAGAAAACCAGCGTGCCGTCTCGATCGAGGTCGCCAATGGCAAGGGCTATACGCGCCCGCCGCTGCACGACTTCTTCATGACACGCTACACCGAGGCCTATGCGGCCGAGATAGCCGCCTTCATTGCTTCGGTGACCAAGGGCGCCAAGGTTTCGCCGAGTGGCCGTGACGGGCTGATCGCGTTGCAACTCGCGGACGCGGCGCTGAAGTCGGTCAAGGAAGGCAAGACGGTTCGCCTGAAGGGCTGATCGCTGCGGCAACCACCACCCCTGGCTAATGGCGGGGGTGGTGAAGCACAATCTGGCGAAGGAATGAACATTCCGATTGACTGATTTGTGGAATTCAAATTTCATCGTTTGGCCTGTTGCAAATCGCGCAAGGCAGGCCGGCGCGGCGGAGCGACCGGGAGGAACACATGGCCGATCCCAACACCCAGCCTACACTGCTGCTCGACGTCATCACCATCGGCCGCGCCTCGGTCGATCTTTATGGCCAGCAGACCGGCTCGCGGCTGGAGGATGTCGCGTCCTTCGCCAAGTCGGTGGGCGGCTGCCCGGCCAATATCGCCATCGGCACGGCAAGGCTCGGACTGCGTTCGGCGCTGCTGACGCGCGTCGGCGACGAGCATATGGGCCGCTACATCCGCGAGCAGATGCTGCGCGAAGGCGTGTCCGACAAAGGGCTGGTGACCGACAAGGAACGGCTGACCGCACTGGTGCTTTTGTCGGTCGAAAATGACAAGACATTCCCGCTGATCTTCTACCGCGAGAATTGCGCCGACATGGCGCTAAACGAAGACGATATCGATCCGGATTTCATCCGCTCGGCGCGGGCCATCGTCGTTACCGGAACGCATTTTTCGCGCCCCTCCACGGATGCCGCGCAACGCAAGGCGATGCGGCTGATCAAGGAGGCCGGCGGCAAGGTCGTGTTCGACATCGATTACCGTCCGAACCTCTGGGGCCTTGCCGGTCATGCGGCCGGCGAGAGCCGCTACATTGCGTCCGACAAAGTGTCGAACCATATCAAGGGCGTCCTGGCCGATTGCGACCTGATCGTTGGCACCGAAGAAGAGGTGATGATCGCGTCTGGTGAAAGTGAGTTGCTCGAGGCGCTCAAGACCATCCGCGCGCTGTCATCGGCAACCATCGTGCTCAAGCGCGGACCGATGGGCTGCATCGTCTATGACGGGCCGATATCAGACGATCTCGAAGCCGGCATCATCGGCAAGGGATTTCCGATCGAGGTCTACAACGTGCTGGGCGCGGGCGATGCCTTCATGTCAGGCTTCCTGCGTGGCTGGCTCGGCGGCGAAAGCCTGGCGACCTCGGCGACCTGGGCCAATGCCTGCGGCGCCTTTGCCGTGTCGCGATTGCTCTGTTCGCCGGAAATCCCGACGTTCGAGGAACTGCAGTTCTTCCTCAAGAACGGCAGCACGCAGCGCGCGCTGCGCAAGGACGAAGCGATCAACCACGTCCACTGGGCAACGACACGACGCCACGATATTCCTTCGATGATGGCGCTGGCCTGCGATCACCGGATCCAGCTCGAAGACATCGCTGCCCGCGTGGGTGCCGATCCCGCGCGCATCCGCGACTTCAAGGTGCTGGCAGTGAAGGCTGCGGCCAAGGTGGCTGGCGGCCGCGATGGCTACGGCATGCTGATCGACGAGAAGTTCGGCCGTGAGGCGATGTTCGAATTCGCCCGCCATCCCTTTGGCTGGATGGGCCGGCCGGTGGAACTGCCGGGTTCGCGGCCGTTGCGCTTCGAATTCTCGCAAGACATCGGCTCGCAACTTGTCGAATGGCCACTCGATCACACCATCAAGTGCCTGTGCTTCTACCATCCTGACGATCCGGCCGAACTCAAGGGCGAGCAGCAGGAGAAGCTGCGCACGCTGTTCGAGGCCGCACGGAAAGTTGGCAGGGAACTTTTGATCGAGATCATCGCCGGCAAGCATGGTGCGCTCGACGAAGACACAATTCCGCGCGCGCTTGAGGAGCTCTACTCGCTTGGCATCAAGCCAGACTGGTGGAAGCTCGAGCCGCAGGCTTCGGCCGGTGCATGGAGTAAGATCGAAGCGGTGATCACCAAGAACGATCCCTATTGCAGGGGCGTGGTGCTGCTCGGACTGGAAGCGCCGCTTGCCGATCTGGAGGTCGCATTTGCAGCGACAGCCGATGCGCCGGTGGTCAAGGGGTTTGCTGTCGGCCGCAGCATCTTTGCCCATGCGGCGGAGCAATGGCTGGGCGGCAAGATGACGGACCAGGCGGCTATCGACGACATGGCGCAGCGCTTCGAGCAGCTGACCAAGGCGTGGCTTGCGGCGCGCGGCCGCCGGGCGGCATAAGGAAGGCGGAGGAATTTATCATGACCAAGACCATTCGCCTGACCATGGCGCAGGCGCTGACGCGGTATCTCACGCGGCAGATGACCGTCATTGACGGCAAGAAGCTGCCCTTGTTCGGCGGCGTCTGGGCGATCTTCGGCCACGGCAATGTCGCGGGCATCGGCGAAGCGCTGTATCAGGTCCGCGACGAGCTGCCGACCTTCCGCGCCCACAATGAGCAGGCGATGGCGCATGCGGCGATTGCTTACGCAAAGACAAATTTCCGCCAGCGCATGATGGCGGCGACCAGCTCCATCGGGCCGGGTGCAGTCAACATGGTGACTGCGGCAGCACTCGCCCATGTCAACCGGTTGCCGGTGCTGCTCTTGCCTGGCGATGTCTTCGCCAACCGCGTGCCCGATCCTGTGCTGCAGCAGGTCGAGGATTTCGGCGACGGTACGGTATCAGTCAATGACTGCTTCCGCCCGGTGTCGCGCTATTTCGACCGCATCACTAGGCCCGAACAGATCATTGCGGCGATGGCGCGCGCGATGCAGGTTCTGACCGACCCGGCCGAATGCGGGCCGGTGACGCTGTCGCTGTGCCAGGACGTGCAGGCCGAGGCCTATGACTATCCCGAGAGCTTCTTTGCCGAGAAGCTGTGGACACAGCGCCGTTCGCGGCCCGATCGCGACGAGCTTGCCAAAGCCGCAGAAGTGCTGAAGGCAGCGAAGAAGCCGCTGATCGTCGCCGGAGGCGGCGTGCTTTACTCCGGTGCTTCGGAAGAACTTGCCCGCTTTGTTGAAGCGACCGGGATTCCGATCTGCGAGACGCAAGGCGGAAAGTCGGCGCTGACTGACGCGCATGCACTCAACATGGCTGCTGTCGGCGTCACCGGCACTGCCGCCGCCAACCGGCTCGCCGAAGAGGCGGATGTGGTGCTGGCCGTCGGCACGCGGTTGCAGGATTTCACCACCGGCTCGTGGTCGCTGTTCAAGAGCACTGGGAAGACCATCATCGGCCTCAACGTCCAGCTGTTCGATGCGGCCAAGCATCGCGCATTGCCGCTGGTCGCCGACGCGCGCGAAGGGCTCGTCGAGCTGTCAGCTGCCGTGAAGGGCTACAAAGCGCCAAGCGCTTGGACCGACAATGCCAAGGCTGGCAAGGCGGAATGGCGCAAGGCGGCGGCCAAGGTGACGGCTGCGACCAATGCCGCGCTGCCTTCGGACGCGCAGGTGATCGGTGCCGTGCAGCGCACGCTTGGCAGCGAAGTCATCGTACTTCACGCGGCGGGCGGTTTGCCCGGTGAGATGCACAAGCTATGGCAAGCTGGCAGCCCCGGTTCCTATCACTCGGAATACGGCTTCTCCTGCATGGGCTATGAGATCGCTGGCGGGCTGGGCGCCAAGATGGCGCGGCCTGACAGGGAGGTCGTCATCATGATCGGCGACGGCTCCTATCTGATGTTGAATTCCGAGATCGCGACATCTGTCATGCTCGGGTTGAAGCTGACGATCGTTCTGCTAGACAACCGCGGCTATGGCTGTATCAACCGGCTGCAGATGGCGACCGGCGGCGCTAACTTCAACAATCTGCTGCGTGACAGCCGCCATGAGGTGCTGCCCGAAATCGACTTCGTAGCCCATGCCAAAAGCCTCGGCGCAAATGCCGAAAAGGCATCGTCCATCGCCGATATGGAAGCCGCACTCGACCGCGCCCGAAAGAGCGACAGGACGACCGTGGTGCTGATCGATACGGATCCGTTGATTTCGACAGGGGAAGGTGGCCACTGGTGGGACGTCGCGGTGCCTGAGGTGAGTTCGCGCGCCGAAGTGAACGCTGCCCGCAAAGGCTATGAGGACAAGCTGAAGCTGCAGCGCGTGGGAGATTGATGTCCTGCAGCCGGGATTTGTGATGCTGGCGCTGCCCCTCACTGTCCTGCCGGACATCTCTCCCCGTAAACGGGGAGAGATACGCCGTCCGCATCGATTTCGCCAAACGGGACGGTTGGTGATTTGCGAAAGCGGTGATGGTAGCCACTCTCTCCGCATGCGGGGAGAGATGTCCGGCAGGACAGTGAGGGGCGGCGCTAACGATGACGAACATGCGCTGCCGCCAGGGCGGCGCGCTGGAACAGAATGACACTGGAGAATTGACGTGAAAGCCAAACTGGGCATGTCCCCCATCGCGTGGTGGAATGACGATCTTGCGGAACTGAGCGATGACGTGTCGCTGGAGGAGTGCTTGGCGCAGTCGCGTTCGGCAGGGTTCACAGGCATGGAGCAAGGCCGTCGTTTTCCCAGCACACCGGAGGAAATGCTGCCGATCCTGAAAAAGATCGATGTCACCCTGTGCGGCGGCTGGTTTTCCGGCACGCTGGTCAATGAGGACATCGCCGCTAACAAGGATCGCATCCAGCCGATGATCGACCTGTTCAAGGCGGTGAATGCGCCTTGCATCGTCTATGGCGAGGTCGGCCGCTCGATCCAGGGCGACCGGACGAAGCCGCTGGCTGGCAAGGCGGTGCTCTCCGACGACGAGATGAAGGTCTACGCCCGCAAGCTGACCGCGTTCGGCGAATGGTGTGCGGATCAGGGCATGCCGCTGTCTTATCATCATCATATGGCGGCGGTGGTGCAGTTCGAACACGAGCTCGATGCGTTCATGAAGAACTCGGGCGAGGGCATTCCGCTGCTGCTTGATGCAGGCCACCTTGCCTTTGCCGGCGGCGATGTGCTGCGCGCCATCGACAATCACCACAAGCGCATCAATCATGTCCATGTGAAGGACGTGCGCATGGAGATCATCCAGGGCCTCGACTGGTCAAAGCAGTCCTTCCTCGATGCGGTGGCACTTGGCGCGTTTACAGTTCCGGGCGACGGCTCGCTCGATTTCGGCAAGATCGTGCAGAAGTTTGCCGACTACGGCTATGAAGGCTGGTTCGTCGTCGAGGCCGAGCAGGACCCCAGGAAGAATCCTCCGCTCAAGATGGCTGAGGTCGGCTACAAGGAGTTGATGCGGGTAATGACAGCTGCCGGCTACACGGTCGAAACTCAGGGCTTTCCTGATACTTGAGCCCGGCGCCGGGCCCGACTACGATCTGAAACGGTTCATCGGCGAGGCGGTGCTCAATTGATCCAAGACCAGAACCATTCTTTCCTGCGACCACTGTGGAGGCGCATCGCGCTGGTTGCGTTTTGCGCCGCATGGTCGATCTTCGAGTTTGCAACCGGGTCTGGTTTTTGGGGCACCCTCGCCGGCGGCATGGCGGCGATCGGGGCGTACCAGTTCCTGATTACATACAAGCCCGATGCCGATACCGAAGCCGACAAGGAGTGAACGGATGTCGAAACTTCTGATCAAGCCCAAGCACGGCACCGGGCGCGTCACCCATGTGACGCCCGAAAGCGCCGGCTGGACCTATGTCGGCTTTGACCTGCACAAGCTCGAGCCCGGCGACACCTATGGCGACTGGACGGCCGACCGCGAGACCTGCCTGGTGCTGGTCTCGGGCAAGGCGCATGTCCGGGTCGGCGAAGATGACCTCGGCACGCTGGGCGAGCGCATGTCGCCTTTTGACGGCAAGCCGTGGTCGGTCTATGTGCCGGCCGGCGGCGATTGGTCGGTGCGCGCCGAGACCGATTTGGAGCTTGCCGTTTGTACGGCGCCCGGCCTTGGCGGCAACCTACCGGTGCGGGTGATCGGACCTGACGACGTCAAGCAGGAGACGCGCGGCAAGGGCACCAACACGCGTTACGTCACCAATATCCTGCCCGAAGGCGAGCCGGCGGATTCGCTGCTGGTGGTCGAGGTCATCACGCCGGGCGGGCACACGTCGAGCTACCCGCCGCACAAGCACGACGAAGACAATTTGCCAAACGAGTCGCAGTTGGAAGAGACCTACTACCACCGGCTCAACCCGCCGCAGGGGTTTGCCTTCCAGCGCGTCTATACCGAGTTCAACGATGCGGGGCATCGCGACCTCGACGAGGCGATGGCAATCGAAGACGGCGACGTGACGTTGGTGCCCAAGGGCTATCATCCGTGCGCGGCATGCCACGGCTATGATCTGTATTATCTCAACGTCATGGCCGGGCCGAAGCGGACGTGGAAGTTCCACAACGCCAAAGAGCATGAGTGGCTGCTGAAGGCGTAAGGGTCGTAGCGAAGCTTGCTGTCTACAGCGCCCCAACAAGCTGGCGTGCTGCCTTGGGCTGCGGGTTGAGCATGATGTAGCTTGGCCGGGTTTCGCGCTTCAACCGCGTGAGTAGCGCCCTGGTCTTGACGATCAGCGCGTCGTCGCGTCTCGCCGCCTCAAGCTTGCGCTGCAGCACTTCGAGCGTGTCGATGGCTTCTTCGCTTTGGTCAAGCTCGGCGAGGCTCTTGGCGAGCGAGAACTGCGCTCCGTCGAAATTGCCGTCCAGCTCGAGTGTGCGGCGGAACGCCTCGACGGCACCAAAGTGGTCGTCGAGCGCCTGCGCTGAGAATCCTAACCTGAACCAGATCTTGGACACATTGGGCGCGACTTCCGTCAGTGTCGTGAAAAGCTGTCGTGCTTCGCGATGATCGCCTTTGTCGGAAAGCAACTGCCCTAGGCCATAGAGTGCCTTGGCATGCAGCGGCTGGGTCCCGAGGATCTGGCGATAGCCGTTTTCGGCACGCGCTAACTGGCCCCCTTCATGAAAACGCGTCACCTCTGCGAATACGCCTTCGAGCGAACGGGGATCGAGCCGGTTGCCGACGTTGAGCCCGTCCTTGGTGTAGATCATGGCGCAGCGGATCTTGCTCTCGGTAACGCCGAACGCAAACTTGTAAGGCTCGTCGCCGCGCAAGAAGTCGTACGTGCCAAAGCCGCGTTCGATGGCAAGTCGGATGCTGTGACCGTGCAGGACGAGACCGACGGGGATCGATGTCGCTGTTTCGTCGCGGCCGGAGATGTAAAACAGCATCTCCCTCTTGACCGGATCGACGAAACTCGCCAGCGCGCCGAGCGGCCTGTCGCCTTGCCACAGCACAGGCATGAACAGCGATCCGGTCTCAAAGCTGGTGCGTAGCACCACCTTGTTGTGGCGAATAATCGACTGCAGCCGGTCGCCCTTGCGCGCGCCCCAGCGCGTTCGCCAGAAATCCAGCATCATGTCGATATCGCGATCAAGCGTCTCGGCGGTCGCATGCGTGATGCGTAACTCGCCTGCGTCGACCTTGCGCATGAAGCGGCGCAGCTTCTGGCGGGTGTTGGAGCTCAGCACATTGTCGAGATAGTTATCGAAACTGTCGGGCAGGGTGGCCGCAAAGCAGCGGCAATTGTCGACATTGTCGGCCTTGTTGACACGGTTGAACTCGCGCAACGCCAATGTCTCGCGTGGGAACTGGCCGAGGAAGGCCAAAAGCCGTTCGTCCGACATGCGGACGTTTTCGAGATGGATATTTGTCCAGGCCAAGTCGCGCATGTGGCGCCCGAAGGCCTGCATGATCTGCAACGCGAAGGCAGGCGTGCAAAGGGCACCGGTGTAGTCGGCGGCATAGTTGCCGGCCATATTGATCTCGTTTGAGAACTGCCCCGTCTTGGTGTCCATGCGCGTGCGCAGCCGCAATGGCATCAGTCCTACATAGGGCGTTCCCGGCCCCTCTAGGCGGGCAGCGAGAATGAACCAAGTGCCCTCATATAAACGCAGGTGCCGTGAGAGCCATTTCCACGAAAGGAAGAACTGCGCTTCAGGGTCTTCATCGT
>NZ_JBFUKO010000082.1:0-14579 GCF_056400805.1 Aminobacter sp. P4_H6_2 | reverse complement strand
GAGCATGATGGCGATCCAGCGCCGCCAGCCGACCTTTTCGCCCAGGAAGAAGTGCGACAGGGCGGCGATATAGATCGGCCCGGCCATGTAGAAGGTCATCACGTCTGCAAGCGGCAGATAAGCGACAGCGGCATAGAAAAACCCGGTATCGGCGGTGGCGAGCACGACGCGCAGCACCTGCAGGCCGGGACGCTCGACCTTGGTCAGCGGGCCGACGCCTTGCTTGGCGATCATCGGGCCCAAGATGATGAAGGCGCCGATGGAACGGATCAACAGAACCTGGCCAACGGAGAAGCTGGTGACCAGCCATTTGCCCATGGCGTCGTTGAGCGCGAACATGAAGTCGCCCAGCAACATGAGAAGGATGCCCGCAAGAACAAGATTGTTCTTCGGGAGGGCGATGGCTTGTCGGAAGGTCATTGGCAAGGAATCCGCCGGGCAACGAGCCCGAATGGCGCTATCTAGGCCGAGAAGGCCGCATTTGCGAGGGCTAACTTGGCGATCGCGATGCGTTGCGGCGTCGCACGCCGGTCAAGGCCTGACGATGGCCGGGCGATAGTAGAACGGCCCGTAGAAATCGTCGTATGTCCTTTCCCTGAAGGCGGCGCGACGGTCGAGATCGATGCGTTGAAGGCACGCGGCGAAAGCGTCGTTCTTTTTGTTGAATCCGTAGGAGCGGCACTTTGCTTCATCGAGCGCGCGCTGCTCTTGAGCCGTGACGCAGCCGGCCAGCAACGTGGTCATCAGGAGCATCAAAATCGTGCTGTTCCTCATGGCCCTGCTTCTCCTGCGCTCGTTAGATTGTAAGCTCTTCATACGACTTCGAAAAGCTGTCCGGCAAGGTTCAGTTCGCCTGCGGTGGCACGATGTGGCGGCGATTGACCGAGGCCGGGCGGCCCCTGATCGACAGGCTGGTTTCGCGCTTTTCCCGCTCGGCAACGACCTTGCCCTTGGCAATGACGCACAGCCGCTCGGCGCGCAGGCGCACGGCTTCGATCGGGTTGCCGGCGTCGAGCACGACGAGGCTCGCTGTCTTGCCGACGGCGATGCCAAGATGGTCGAGCCCCATGATCTCGGCATTCACCTTGGTGACCATGTCGAAGCAGTGGCGCATGTCGGCCGGGCTCGACATCTGCGCGACATGCAGGCCCATGAAGGCGACGTCGAGCATGTCGGCTGTGCCGAGCGAATACCAGGGGTCGAGCACGCAATCCTGGCCCCAGCCGACGCGGATGCCAGCCTTCAGCATCTCGGGCACGCGGGTCATGCCGCGGCGCTTGGGGTAGCTGTCGTGGCGGCCCTGCAGCATGATGTTGATCAGCGGATTGGGGATGGCCGAGACACCTGCTTCGGCGATCAACGGGATGAGCTTCGAGACATAATAGTTGTCCATCGAATGCATCGAGGTCAGATGCGAGCCCGCCACCCTGCCCTGCAGGCCGAGGCGCTGGGTTTCATAGGCAAGCTGCTCGATGTGGCGCGACAGCGGATCGTCGGTCTCGTCGCAATGCAGGTCGACCATCAGGCCGCGCTTTTCGGCGATCTCGCAAAGCTCGGTCACCGAACGCGTGCCGTCGGCCATGGTGCGCTCAAAATGCGGAATGCCGCCGACGATGTCGACACCTATATCGAGAGCCCGGATCGTGTTGTCGCGCGCATTGGGCGAGCGGTAGAGGCCGTCCTGCGGGAAAGCTACAAGCTGCAGGTCGATATAGGGCGCGATCTCCTTCTTGACCTCGAGCAGTGCTTCCACGGCCAGCAGGCGGTCGTCGCAGGTATCGACATGGGTGCGGATGGCGAGCAGGCCCATCGACACGGCCCAGTCGCAATAAGCCAGCGCGCGCTCCTTGACCGCTTCATGGGTTAGCAGCGGCTTCAGTTCACCCCAAAGCGAGATGCCTTCGAGCAGCGTGCCCGAGGCATTGATGCGCGGCAGGCCGTAGGACAGCGTCGCGTCCATGTGGAAATGCGGATCGACAAAGGGCTGGCTGACGAGGTTGCCCGACGCGTCGACAATGGTCTTGGCCGCAGCCTCGATCCTGGGCTCAATCGCTGCGATCTTGTCGCCCTTGATGCCGATGTCGGCAATGGTTCCGTCGGGCAGCGTGCCGCCCTTGACGATCAGGTCGAAGCTCATCTCTCGCCTTTCTGATAAGGGATCATCAGCGCTTTCGGATAGGTGGCGCGGCGCGCCACCAGGATCAGCGCCAGGATCGATAGTGCATAGGGCATCATCAGGAACACCTGATAGGGCACGATGCCGCCGGAAAGCTGCTGCAGGCGGACCTGGTAGGCATCGAAGGCAGCAAACAGGATGGCGCCAAGCAGCGCCTTGCCCGGCCGCCATGAGCCGAAGACGACAAGTGCGATGCAGATCCAGCCGCGACCATTGATCATCTCGAAGAAGAACGAGTTGAACGCCGACATGGTGAGGAAGGCGCCACCCACCGCCATCAGCGCGCTGCCGACCATGACCGCGCCCATGCGGATGGCGGTGACCGAGATGCCTTGCGCCTCGACGGCGGAAGGGTTTTCGCCGGCGGCGCGGACGGCAAGACCGACCGGCGTGCGGTAAAGAACCCAGGCAACGACAGCGACGGTCACGAAGGCGAGATAGGTGAGCGGCGTCTGTGTAAACAGCGCCTCGCCCAACAGCGGGATCTTCGACAGGCCAGGAATCGGCAAGGGCTGGAACGGCTCGATCTTGGGCGGCGAAGTCACTTCCGGCAACGCCAGGCGATAGGTGAAGTAGGTAAGACTGGTGGCAAGCAAGGTGACGCCGATGCCGACGACATGCTGCGACAGGCCAAGCGGCACGGTAAGCGTTGCATGCAAGAGCCCGAACATGGCGCCGGCAAGAGCTGCCACCAACACCCCGGTCCACAGGTCGCCGCCGGCATAGACGGTGAACCAGCCAGCGAAGGCGCCGGCGGTCATGATGCCTTCGATGCCGAGATTGAGCACGCCAGCGCGCTCGCAGATCAGTTCACCCATGGTGGCGAAGATCAGCGGCGAGGCGATGCGGATGGCAGCGACCCAGAACGAGGCGGTGAAGAGGATTTCAAACGCGTCCATGGTCACTTCCACCTCACCCGGAACCGCGTCAACAGGATTGCGACCACCATGGTGAGCAAGGCTGTCGCGACCATGACGTCGGCGATGTAGCTCGGCACGCCGGCGGTGCGGCTCATCGCGTCGGCACCGACGAAGATGCCGGCCACGAAGATCGCCGAGGCAATGACCCCAAGCGGATTGAGCATCGCCAGCATCGCAACGACGATGCCCGAATAGCCGTAGCCAGGCGACAGGTCGAGCGTCAGATTGCCCTTGAGGCCCGACACTTCCGAAAAGCCGGCAAGGGCGGCGAGGCCCCCCGACAGGAGTGCCGTCTTCATCAGCACGCGGTTGACCGGAATGCCGACGAAACGCGCGCCCTCGGGGTTGTGACCGACCGCGCGCATCTCATAACCGAGCACGGTCTTTTTCATGATGACCCAGACAACAATCGCCGAAATGATGGCTACAACGAAGCCGTAGTGCAGGCGCTTGCCCTGGATGATACGCGGCAGTTGGGCCGACGCGATGACCTTTTGCGACTGCGGCCAGCCAAGGCCCATCGGATCCTTGAGTACGCCTTCGAGCAACATCGAGACAAACAGCAAAACGATGAAGTTGAGCAGCAGCGTGGTCACCACCTCATCGACGCCAAAGCGGGTCTTGAGGATTGCCGGACCAAGCAGCAACAGGCCACCGGCGAGCATCGCCGCAAGCATGATGACAGGGATAAGGATGACCGAGGGCAGTGGCAGCGCGCCGGTGCCGAGGACGACCGTGACCACACCGCCGATATAGAGCTGGGCTTCGGCGCCGATATTCCACAGCTTGGCGCGGAAGGCGACGGCAACGGCAAGGCCGGTGAAGATCAGCGGGGTGGCGCGCGTCAGCGTCTCAAGCAGGGCGAATTGTGATCCGGCGGCACCCTTGGCGACGAGGTAGAATACCGACAGCGGCGAAGCGCCGGCAGCGAGCACCAGCAGCGATGTCAGCACCAGCGTGGCAGCGACGGCCGCCAACGGAAACAGCAAGGTCATGCCGAGCGAGGGTGCGGGTTTGGGCTCAAGCCGCATCCTTGCCTCCCTCTTCGCCGTGTCCGGCCATCAGTTCCCCAAGTTCGCGAATGCTGCGTTCGCCGCGAGCAGACGGGCTCGACAGCCGGCCCTTGGACATCACGACGATGCGGTCGGACAGGGCCAAAATCTCTTCAAGGTCTTCGGAAATCAGCAGGATCGCAGCTCCCCTTTGCCGCGCGGCGAGCAGCATGCGGTGGACATAGGCGACAGCGCCAACATCGAGGCCGCGCGTCGGCTGGCTGGCGAGGATCACGGACGGTTCGGGATCGAGCGCACGACCGAGGATGAGCTTTTGCATGTTGCCGCCCGAAAGAAGGCGGATGCGTGCCTCAGGCGACGGACATTTGACGTCGTAGTCGGCGATGATCTGTTCGGCGAAATCACGCGCTGCCTTCCAGTCGAGAAAGCCCATGCGGCTGAAGCGCGGGCTGGCGTAACGTTCGGCAATGACATTCTCTGTCACGCTCATGTCGCCGATGGTGCCGACGGCATGACGGTCCTCGGGGATGCGGGCAATGCCGTGACCAAGGGCTGCCTTAGGTGACCAGTCGCCAATTTGCCTGCCGCCGATCACGACTTTCCCGCTTGTGGGTCGTTCCGTGCCGGCGAGCAGCGCGGCAAGTGCCGCCTGGCCGTTGCCGGAAACGCCCGCAAGGCCAGTGATTTCGCCGGCGCGCAAGGTGAGCGAGACGCCGTCGAGTGCAGCACCATTGCGACGGCCGGTGGACACTGCGTCGAGCACGAGAAGAGCAGCCCCCGGCTCGACCGGCACGACCTCGGCGGGCTTGACCTCCTGTCCGACCATCAACGCCGCAAGCTCCTTGCGGTCGGTTGCGGCAGTGGCGCGCTCGCCGGCAAGGCGACCCGACCGCAGCACCAGCACGCGGTCGCTAACGGCCATGACTTCATGCAGCTTGTGCGAGATGAAGATGATCGACAGGCCCTTGGCGACCAGCAGCTTGAGCGTGCGGAACAACGCGTCGGTTTCGGCCGGCGTCAGCACCGCCGTGGGCTCGTCGAGGATCAGGATGCGGGCGTCGCGGTAAAGCGCCTTGAGGATTTCGACGCGCTGGCGCTCGCCCACCGAAAGACCCGACACAATAGCGGCAGGATCGACCGCCAGGCCGAAATCGGTAGAAAGCTGCTCAATGCGCAGGCGCGCTGCGGCCCGGTCGAGGCGCGGCAGCCAAAGGCTTTGCGTGCCGAGCGCGATGTTTTCCAGAACCGTCATATTGTCGGCAAGCGTGAAATGCTGGTGCACCATGCCGATACCGGCGTCGAGTGCTGCGCGCGGGTCGCCCGGCTGCAAGGGCTTGCCGAACGCCTCGACGCTGCCCTCGTCGGCGACATAGTGGCCAAACAGGATATTCATCAGCGTGGTCTTGCCCGCACCATTCTCGCCAAGCAGGGCGATAACCTCGCCCCGCTTGAGTTCGAAGGAAATGGCGTCGTTGGCCGTGAGCGGGCCGAAACGCTTGGTGATGCCGGACAGGCGCAGGACGGGAATGGCAGGGGCGATGGACATGGGATGGCCGCAGCGATGGAGGTCCCTTCTCCCCGTTCAAGGGAGAAGGCGGCCCGAAGGCCGGATGAGGGGCGGCACCAACTTCTGAGAGGCTGATGCTGCCCCTCATCTGCCTGCCGGCATCTTCTCCCCGTCCCTTCGACAAGCTCAGGACGGGGAGAAGAGAGCTGTCATCAGCTCGATTTCGGCTCCGCATCGTTGATCTCGACAGTGAACGACCCGTCCTTGATCGCCTTTTCTCTCTCGGCGACCTTGGCCTTGACGTCATCCGGCACCTTGTTTTCGAAAGTGCCAAGCGGTGCAAGCGAGGAACCGCCGTTCTTCATGAATGAGTAGACGCCGTAGTCCTCGGCCTTGAAGGCGCCGGCCTTGACCTCGGCAATCGCCTTGTCGAGCGTCGGTTCGAAGTGCCAGAGCGCCGAGGCAACCACGGTTTCGGGATATTCGGCCTGGGTGTCGATGACGTTGCCGATCGCCAGAACCTTCTTTTCCTTGGCGGCATCGGAAACGCCAAAGCGCTCGGCGTAGAGCAGGTCAGCACCGCCGTCGATCTGGGCGAAGGCGGTTTCCTTGGCCTTGGGCGGATCGAACCATGAGCCTATGAAGGAGACTTGGAATTTGGTGTCGGGCGCGGTTTCCTTTACGCCGGCCATGAAGGCGTTCATCAGACGATTAACCTCGGGGATCGGGTAGCCGCCGACCATGCCGATGTTCTTCGACTTGGTCATGGCGCCTGCGACGATGCCCGAGAGGTAGGAAGCGTCCTGGATGTAGTTGTCGAACACCGAGAAATTCGGCACCGCGGCATCCGGCTTGAAGCTCGATCCCATCAGGAAAGCAACGTCGGGATAATCCTTGGCGACCGCGCGTGCGGCGTCTTCGACGCCGAACACTTCGCCCAGGATCAGCTTGTGGCCGGCCTCGGCGTATTCGCGCATAACGCGCTCATAGTCGTTGTTGGCGGTGTTTTCCGAATAGACATATTCGATGTCGCCGCGTTCCTTGGCAGCGTTTGCCGCCTTGTGGATACGGCTGACCCACTGCTGCTCCACAGGCACAGTGTAGACGGCGGCGACCTTCAGCGGGTCAGCCGCAAACAGGCGCACGGGCAGACCGGCCATCGCGACGGCCGCGGACGCACCCGCAGCCTTGATCAGGGTACGCCTGGACAAGCCGAAATCAGTTGAATTTCTTGGCATTCTTTCCACCTCTGGCTGGTTTTGGTCTTCTTTGGCGAAGGCGTGTTTTTATCGTTTGGTCAAGGGTATGCGAAATCGCATATAGCAGCAATCGCTACCCACCCGCTGTCCACGAGTCCTTGCCACCCGCGACCGTTGGTCCCAAAATTTGCCGGTTTCCCTTCGCCAATCGTTGCTTTATATAGACCCGCGCAGGGGTGCGACCCAAGGGACTCATTGATTTGTTTCGTTTTTTTCGTCCGACACAGAACCATCTCCTGATCTGGCGGCTGATCCGGGAGTCATTCCGCCAGCATGCGTTCGGCTATGCCATTGCAATCGCTTCGATGATGGTCGTGGCCGGCATGACGGCTGCAAGCGCCTGGATCATGCAGGACATCACAAATGAGTTCGTGATCGGCAAGGATCTCAACCGCGTTTACCAGATCGCGGGCTTGGTTGCCGCGATCTTCATCACCAAAGGGATCGCGACCTTTGTGCAGGCGTTTTTCTTGAGCCGCGTCGGCAACAGCATCATCGCCGACCGCCAGCGCAAGATCTACGACCGCATCCTCGCCCAGGGCATTTCCTTCTATCACTCGGTCCCGTCGTCGGACCTGATCACCCGCGTCACGCACAATGCGCAGGCAGCGCGAACCGTGCTTGACGTCATCGTCACTTCGTTTGTGCGCGACCTGTTTTCACTGATCGGCCTGATCTTCGTGATGGTCTACCAGCAGCCGGTCATGTCTCTGGTCGCCTTCATCGTCGGGCCGATGGCCATCTTCGGCGTCAATCTGATCCTGCGCCGGGTGCGCAAGATCATGGAGGCGGAGTTCCTGTCGCTTGCCCAAATCGTTCAAGTCATGCAAGAAACGACGGTCGGCGTCAGGATCGTCAAGTCCTTCAATCTTGAGCCGATCATGCGCACCCGCATGTACCGCGCCGTTTCCGACGTGGAAAAGCGCGCCAACTCCATCGCAGCTTTGGAAGCAGGCACCAGCCCGATCATGGAAACGCTGGCCGGCCTCGCCATCGCCGGTGTGGTTCTGGTCAGCGGCTATCTGGTCGTCCAGGGTGGACAGACGCCGGGCAGCATCATGTCCTTCATCACGGCCCTGCTGCTCGCCTATGAGCCTGCCAAGCGGCTGGCGCGCTTCCGCGTGTCGCTGGAAGCGGGCCTGATCGGCGTGCGCATGATGTTTGAACTTTCGGACCGTCCGCTGACGCTTTCCGAGCGGCCCGGGGCTACGCCACTGGTGCCCGGCTCCGGCACGATCGAACTCAAGGATGTCAGTTTCTCCTATGCCGATGGCGAGCCGGTGCTGCGCGATCTCGACCTCATCTTCCCGCCCGGCAAGATGACGGCACTTGTCGGCCCGTCCGGCAGTGGCAAGTCGACGGTCATGAACCTGATCATGCGCATGTACGATCCTGACAGTGGCGAAGTGCTGTTCGACGGACAAGACATCGCGCATGCGACGCTGCACTCGGTGCGCGACCGCATCGCTTATGTCAGCCAGGACACGTTCCTGTTCTCCGGCACCATCATGCACAACATCCGGCTCGGCCGCGAGGGCGCCAGCGACGAAGAGGTGATCGCAGCCTCCAAGGCCGCCAATGCGCATGACTTCATCATGTCGCTGAAGAACGGCTACGACACCCAGGTCGGCGAAAACGGCGCGCTGCTTTCGGGCGGCCAGAAGCAACGCCTGTCGATCGCACGCGCCATCCTGCGCGACGCCAACGTTCTCTTGCTCGACGAAGCGACCAGCGCGCTCGATGCCGAGTCGGAGTCGCTGTTCCGCGAAGCGCTGGAGAAGCTGGCGTCAGGGCGCACGACGATTGCCATCGCGCACCGCCTGTCGACCGTGCACCAGGCCGACAACATTGTGGTGATGCAGGACGGCAAGGTTGTCGAGCAGGGTCGCCATACCGACCTGATCAAGGCCGATGGCCTTTATCGCAGGCTCTACGAATTCCAGCTCATGGGCTGAGCCGAACCAGCCTGTAGAATTTGCGAAAGCCGCGACCGGGATGCCGGCCGCGGCTTTTTTCATTTTGCACGCATTCTCCAAGCGCACTTGCCGGCGCCCTGGCGTCGTGATACTTAAGCAATTACTTCAGTGTTTGAACCCAGCATGGTCCATGAGGTTTCCGGCATGTCGTTGACGCTGCATTTCCACCCTCTTGCCTCGTTCTGCCACAAGGCACTGATCGCCTTGTACGAGAACGATATCCCGTTTGAGCCGCTGATCGTCGACCTTGGCGAGCCGTCATCACGAGCGGCGTTCCTGAAGCTCTGGCCGATCGGCAAGATGCCGGTGTTGCAGGATCATGCGCGCGACAGCATCGTGCCGGAATCGAGTATCATCATCGAATATCTCGAACAGCATTACCCCGGCGCGGTGAAGCTTGTGCCTGTCGATCAAGATGAAGCGACGCAGACACGGCTCAGCGACCGCTTCTTCGACCTCTATGTCCAGGCGCCGATGCAGAAGATCGTGACCGACAAGATCCGGCCAGAAGGCAGCAACGATCCGCACKGCGTGGCGGCGGCACGGGCACAGCTCGAGACCGCGCTCGGCATGGTGGAACACGATATGCAATCCAAGACCTGGGCGATGGGCGAGAACTTCACGATGGCCGACTGTGCCGCGGCCCCTGCCCTGTTTTATGCCGACAAGATCATGCCGCTCGCGGCAAACCATCCCCATTCCGCCGCCTATCTCGGTCGTCTGATGGCGCGGCCTTCGGTGGCGCGCGTCTACAAGGAAGCGGAGCCCTACTTCCACATGTTCCCCGGCTGATGGAAAATCCCGATGCTGCATGATCCGGCACAACTCGACCTGATGTTCCAGGCACTGGCCGACCCGGCCCGGCGTGGCATGGTCGACCGTCTGTGCCAGGGGCCGGCATCGGTCAGCCAGTTGGCTGAGCCTTTCGCCATGTCGCTGTCGGCAGTGATGCAGCATCTGCAAGTGCTGGAAGCAAGCGGCCTTGTCCACACGGCCAAGGTGGGCCGCGTGCGCACCTGCCAGATAGAGCCCACGGCACTGAGGCGCGCCGAGGGCTGGATTTCCGAACGCCGCACGCAGTGGGAACACCGCCTCGACAGGCTGGGCGAATTCCTGGCCGAGACATCAAACGAACCAGAGCAAGGGAGTTCGAAATGACCAAACGATCCGTGACGCATGCCACATTCACCATCGAGCGCCGCTATGACGCATCGCCGGCGCGGGTCTTTCATGCGCTGAGCGATCCTGTGGCCAAGGCACGCTGGTTTTCCGGGCCCAAGGAATGGGACACTCTGGAGCGCAAGATCGACTTTCGCGTCGGCGGCCGCGAGGTGAGTTCGGCAGGGCCGAAGGGCGGGCCGGTGCACCGCTTCAACGCGATCTATCAGGACATCGTCACTGATGAACGCATCATCTACAGCTATGACATGCATCTCGGCGACACCCGCATTTCGGTGTCGCTGGCAACCTTCGAGCTTGCTCCTGACGGCCAGGGCACGCGGCTTACCTTCACCGAGCAAGGTGTGTTTCTCGATGATTTCGACGACGCCGGCGGCCGCGAGCGTGGCACGCGCCAGTTGCTCGACGCGCTGGGTGCCGAGCTCGAACGGCAGGCGATCGCCTGAGTTCAGTCGATGCGGATGAACACGCCCTTGGTGTTGAGATATTCGTCGAGGTGCTCGGCGCCGCCCTCGCGGCCGTAGCCGCTCATCTTGTAGCCGCCGAAAGGCATGGCCGGGTCGATGGCGTGGTAGGTGTTGACCCACACCGAGCCAGCATGGAGCCGCCGCGACAGCTGGTGCGCGGTGGCGAGGTCGCGGGTGAAGACGCCGGCGGCAAGGCCGTAGGGGGTGTCGTTGGCGCGTCGCACCACCTCGTCGAGCGTGTCGAAGGGCAATGCTGAAATGACCGGGCCGAAAATCTCCTCACGCGCAATGCGCATCGTGTCGGAGACGCCGGCAAAGACGGTGGGGGCAACGAAGTTGCCGGCAGCGAACGCGCCATCAGACAGCCTGTTGCCGCCGGCGACGAGGCGAGCGCCCTCCTCAGTGCCGGCGCGCAGATATCCCTCGACGCGGTCGAGCTGGCGCGGAGAGATCAGCGGGCCGATCTCGGTGCTCGGGTCGATGCCGTTGCCGATGCGCAAGGCTCCGGCATAGGCGGCGAGACGCGCGACGAATTCGTCATGGATGGAACGCGCGACGAACAGCCTGGAGCCGGCGATGCAGATCTGGCCGGAATTGGCGAAGACCGACATGGCGGCAACAGGCACCGCGCGTTCGAGATCGGCGTCAGCGCAGACGATGACCGGCGACTTGCCGCCGAGTTCGAGCGACACGCGCTTGAGGTTGCCAGCCGAGGCGCGGACGATGCTCTGGCCGGTAGCCGTGGAGCCGGTGAAGACGATCTTGTCGACGCCCATATGTTCGGCGAGCGGCGCTCCAGCCTCCGGGCCAGTGCCGGTGACGATGTTGACGACGCCGTCAGGGACGCCCGCCTCGGCCATCAGTTCGGCGATAAGCAACGGCGTCAGCGGCGCTTCCTCTGATGGTTTCAAGACCACGGTGCAGCCGGTGGCGAGGGCCGGGCCGATCTTCCACACTGAAGCTGCCGTGGGGGCATTCCACGGAATGATGGCGCCAACGACGCCGACCGGTTCCTTTCGCGTGTAAGAGACGATGTCGCCAGGCAGCGAGTTTTCGATCGTCTGTCCGTGAATGGCGGTGGCCATGCCGGCGTAGTAGCGCAGCATGCCAAGAACGCGGTTGGCATTGCCCCGCGCCCTGACGATGGGCAGACCCATATCGGTGGTGTCGGAAATGCAGATCTCTTCCCAGTGGCGCTCGAACAGATCGGCGATCTTCAACAACAGCTTCTGCCGTTCATGCGGCTTGAAACGGCTCCACGGGCCGTCAAAGGCGTTGCGAGCGGCAGCGACCGCGCGTTCGATGTCTCGCTTGCCGCCACGCGGCACGGTGGCGATAATCTCGCCGGTGGCGGGATTGCGCGTCTCCATCGTCTGGCCGGACGCAGCCTCCACCCACGCGCCGCCAATGAACATCGGGCGATGGCTGCCGTCGAGCGAATGGCGGGTGGCGATGGTCATCAATTGGCTCTCCGCTGGCGCAGCAATGGGCACAGGCGCCAAAGGCAACGTCTGTCCCGCAAGCCTAGGCTGGAGACGTCAGGCCATTCAAGTCATTGAGATGGAGCCAGCCGCGAACGCTCAGGCGATGGCAGTGCGTTCGAAGTCGCCGGTGTTGCGGTCCATCAGCCACAACTCGCCCGCCGAGATGTCGAACCAGGCGCCAAAGATCTCCAGCCGCCCCTTCTGCTCAAGGATCTTCACGCATGGAAACGTGCGCAGATTGGCTATCGAATAGCGGATCGAAATGCGCTCGAGCGCGGTCTGCCGCTCGGTCTGCGTCATCATCGTATTGCCGGTCACCGTCTCTGCGGCAGGCGCGACCAGGCTCATCCATTTGCCGATGAAGTCGCCGGGCGACAGCGGCGCGGAATTGGGATCGAGCGCCGAGCGGATGCCACCGCAGCGGCCGTGGCCCATCACCACTATGTTCTTCACCTTGAGCGCCTGCACGGCGAATTCGAGCGCGGCCGAAGTAGAATGGAATTCGCCGTCCGGCGAATAAGGCGGCACGAGATTGGCGACGTTGCGGACGACAAACAGTTCGCCCGGGCCGGAATTGAAGATAGTTTCGGGTGCAGCGCGGGAATCGCAACAGGCAATGACCATTGTCTCAGGCGACTGTCCCTCGCGCGCCAAGGACTTGTAGTGGTCAGTCTCGGCCGCATAGCGTCCGGTCATGAAGTTGCGGTAACCAGCGAGCAGTGTCTCAGGCAGATGCGACATGCGTTTGCCCTTAAACAAAAATGGCCGTCGCGGCAAATGCAAATACGCTGGCAGAGCTACGGCCTCCACTCCGGCACGAGCGCTCCTTGCCTGCACAACCACCAGGCAAGGCACCTGGCGCTTTACCGCGCTGGCAGTTGGGTTATGCTGCGCAAATGGCCGTGAGAAGACGCCTAGGCAGGTGTGCCCGCTCGTTGCGGCCAACCCAATCTGCAATGCATCAAGGAGAGTGACATGCGCTTGCTCCTTTACGCAGTTTCAATCTTGAGCCTGCTGGCCGTGCCGGACACGCCGTGGCACTTCACCGCTCGTGCAAAAGCGCAGGAATGCACAGGGGAGAATTGCCCCAAACCGAGCGGCCAGGGCCGGGACTGCGAACAGAAGAAAGAAAAGACCGTCAGCTGACGCCCAGAAAAAGGCTCAAGGATTGAGCGCTGGCAAGGCTGAAACGGGCGAGAAGCTACCTGCGCTGCTGGCCAGCCATTGTTTTCTGGCGCGCGCTACTCCGAGCTGAAGTTTCTGTGGATCGCAAGGCACGGCATCCGCCTTGGCAGCGAAGATTGCACCTTCAAGCCGCTCGAATTCAGCTTGTGTTGCCGTGTCGCCGGTCTGGCGGAGCCAGGAAGACACCGGCGCGACACTGGACCGGCGCGCCCAGGAATCGAGCGCCGCATAGATGACGGGCAACTTGCCCGACCGGCAGGCGTGCTCGAAACGCTGGAAGTAGGCAGCCTCGGATTGTTCGTGTTCCAGCATGCGCGCGTGACGCCAGGCGGCGAGACACGGCAAGGCGCTGGTGATGAGCCAGGCCAGGACCGCCAGCCCGGCAATCGCAGCCGCCGCCCACGGCCAGTATTTCAGCCATGCGTCCCAAGCCGRGGGCGCCGGTTTTTCGGGAGCAGCCGGCGGTGCGATGGCGGGTTTGAAGGCAGCGGCCTCGACGACCGACACAGCTATTTCGGGGGCCTGCGCCGTTTCGTGCTTTTGCGATGCCGGGTCGTACCAATCGATCTCGATGGCGGGCAAAATGTAGCTGCCCGGCTTTTCGAAGGCGTAGGTGACGCGGTCGATGCGCTTGCCGTTGCCATCCTGATCCGACAGCACGGGATCATGCGGATACATGCGCACGCCGTCGGGGGCGCCAAAATCCGGCACCGGGATCATCATCGCCTGCATGCCCTGTGYATCAGTGGTGACGATGCGGACCAGCGTGTCGCCGGCTTTCAGCCCATTGGGCTCGCGGTCGAGGTTTTGGCTAACGGTCAGCGCGGCCGCGGTCGCCACATTCCCTGCGGGTGCGCCCGGCACGCCGGCAACGGTGAATTTCACCGGCGTCAGCTTCACCGACCCGTTGGTCGCCTGGCCTGGAACCGCCGCATAGGCGAAGGTGATCTCCGCCGGCGGCAACACGTATTCGCCGGGAGCTTGCGGAGTGACGAGGTACAGTCGGCGAATGCCCGAAAAACTCTCGCCGTCGATTGTCTCGACCATGTTCTGGGCCCGTATGTCGGGCAAGGTGACGACGGCGTTCGGAATATCGAAGTTCGGAAACTGCGGCGGCGACATGAAGAAATTCGGCACTAATACATCGACCTGGACCTGAACCTGCTGGCCCGCAACGATGGGCGCAGGCGTCAGGATCTCGACCCGGACGGTCGGCTCAGCGGCATGAAGCGGTGCAGCAGCGGCGATGACGAAGAACAGGGCAGCCAGGCAGCGTGGGAAAAGGTTCATTGCTTGCCTCCCGCTGCTTCAAGGGCAAATCGGCGGGCTAGCAGGTCGGTCGGCGTGACCTGGATGTTGCGCATCCACATTTCGGCGGTCTGTCGGGCAAGGTCGACCGTGCCTGCCTTGCCC
>NZ_JBFUKO010000081.1:0-14612 GCF_056400805.1 Aminobacter sp. P4_H6_2 | reverse complement strand
GCCAAGGAAGAGCACGAGGCAACGCTCGCTTATGTCCGCACCCCGGTCGGCAAGACGTCGGCGCCGCTCTATTCCTATTTCGCGCTCGTCGCCGACGATCCGTCGGTGCAGATCGTCAGTCAGGCGCAGATCTGGTACATCAAGGACATGCTCAAGGACACCGAGCACAAGGATCTGCCGGTGCTTTCGGCTGCGGCTCCCTTCAAGTCGGGCGGGCGCGGTGGTCCAGATTATTACACCGACGTTCCGGCCGGCGCCGTGGCGATCAAGAACGTCGCCGACCTCTATCTCTACCCCAATACGGTACAGGCGGTGGCGATCACTGGCGCACAGGTCAAGGAATGGCTGGAGATGTCGGCCGGCATCTTCAACAAGGTCGAACCCGGCAAAGCCGACCAAGCGCTGATCAATCTCGATTTTCCATCCTACAATTTCGACGTCATCGACGGAGTGGCCTACAAGATCGATCTGGCGCAACCACCGAAATACGATCCCAAGGGCGCCGTGCTGAACGCTGGCTCCAACCGCATCGTCGACCTGATGTTCGAGGGCAAGCCAATCGATCCGGCGGCGAAGTTCGTCGTTGCAACGAACAATTACCGGGCTGGTGGCGGTGGCAATTTCCCTGAAATCAACGCCTCCAAGCTGGTGTTCGAAGCACCCGATACCAACCGCGACGTGATCGTGCGCTACATTGTTGATCAGGGCACGATCAACCCGTCGGCCGATGCCAACTGGTCGTTTGCCCCGGTTGCAGGCGCGTCGGTGATCTTCGAGACCGGTCCCAAGGCCAAGGATCACATATCCGAAGTCAAGGCTGTGAAGATCGAGCCGGCCGGCGATGGCGCTGAAGGTTTTGCGAAGTACCGCATCACGCTTTGAGTTTTCGCAGGGTACCAAGGCGGCTGGAGCGATCCGGCCGCCTTTTTGTTTAGCCCTGACTCAGGTCAGTTGGCCCTACGCTCAACCGCAGGCGCAACCAGATCGAGCGCATCGGTGGATATCCCGCCGGAGTAGCCTGCAGGCAGCGCATCGATGGTCGCCGGGTCGTCGATGCCGTCCGAGAAGCCCCCGCCATGGTAGGGCCCCAGCAGATAGACATTGGTGCCGACGCTCTCCATCCGGTCGAGGAAGCGGTTCGGCCAACCCCATAGCAAGGGCGCAATGTTTATCGGCACGCCCAGGGTTGTGCCCCGACAGTCTTCCGGCACATAGCCGCTCCAGCCGAGCCCTTCATAGCGCAACAGGCAGCGCATCAGCGATTGCTTGGACAGTGTCCGTATGGCGGGAAGGGCYAGCTTGATTGCCTGGACCGGCTTGTCGCCGCCGACGATGGTGAGGGATGACAGGCGTTCAGCCGGCAAAGTCGACAGGAAGGCTGCGAGCGCTTCGCCCTCCTTGGCATCGTTGCTCTTGACGTTGATATGGAAGTGCTGGTCGGGAAAGCGCTTGAGAATTTCGTCGAGCGTCGGCATCAGCCCGACGCCTTTGCCACGGAAGGGATATGTCTTGCCGCCATCGGCGGTATAGCCGTAGCCGACATCAAGCGTCTTGAGCTCAGCCATCGAATGGTCGCGCGTCTCGCCGCTGCCTTCGGTGCGGCAGTCCACTGTCCAGTCGTGGAAGACGGCGAACTTGCCGTCGGTGGTGGGGTGCACGTCGAGCTCAAGCACGTCTGCACCCATGACAAAGGCTGCTTGCATGGAGCGGACTGTGTTTTCCAGATAGTCGTGCCGGGGCGGCAGCATCCGCTCGGCTGTACATGTGTCGCTGGTCAGCCCGGTCCGGTCGAACTCCTGGGCAAGCCCCCTGTGCGCGAGCATGACCGGCTCGCCGGCAGGCCGGTTTGAAAGCAGCGATGTGTTGTTGAGGTAGATCGCCCCGCCAACCGTCAGAGTAGAGAGTAGGAAAATGCTTCGCTTGCGCATGTCTTGATTCGCTCCGAGGCCCGGCCCTCGAAGCTATACTGAAGACAGATTCGGCATTTTCACGACGGAAAGACGTCGTAAAACTGCCTTGGGAAAGCAACCGCAAGACAGATTGCGTGCTGACGCAGACGATCGAAGTTTAGGCCTTGTAGACCACCTGCCGCACGTCGATATATTCGGCGCGGAACCCTGCTTCGCAATAGTGGAGGTAAAACTCCCAGAGCTTCTTGAAGCGCTCGTCGAAGCCAAGTGGCACGATGCGTTCCCACGATGACCAGAAACGGCCGCGCCATTCGGCGAGCGTGCGCGCATAGTCCTGCGGAAAGACACGCTCGCGCAGATAATCGAGCCCATGCTCGGCACCTAGCGACTTGAGCAGGGCCGGCGTCGGTAGCATGCCGCCGGGAAAGACGTAGCGCTGGATGAAGTCGGGGCGCTTGCGGTAAAGCGGATAGGCGGCCTCGTTGATGGTGATGATCTGCAGACCCGCCGTGCCGCCCGAAGGCAGGCACTGTTTCATCTTGGCAAAAAAGGCCGGCCAGTATCGTTCGCCCACTGCCTCGAACATCTCGATCGAGGCGATACGGTCATAGGTGCCGGTCTCGTCGCGATAATCCTGCAGCTTGAATTCAACCTTCTCGGAAAGCCCAGCATTGTGGATGCGCTTTTGGGCGAAGTCGAACTGCTCGCGGCTGATTGTCAGCCCTGTCACCTTGCAGCCGATCTCGCGTGCCGCAAACTCGGCAAAACCGCCCCAGCCGCAGCCGATCTCCAGCACATGGTCGTTGGGGCCAATGCCGGTATCACGCGCCAAGGCTCGATACTTCTCGGTCTGAGCGCCTGCCAGGTCGTTGGCGCCCGTCGCATAGAGCCCCGAGGAATAGGTCATGCTCGGATCCAGCCATTGGCTGTAGAAGGCATTGCCAAGGTCGTAGTGGGCGGAAATGTTGCGTTGCGACCCGGTGCGGGTGTTTTCGTTGAGCCAGTGGCGAATACGCTGGATGGTGGTGAGCAGCCAGTTGGTGCCGCCGGCAACGCCTTCTCCCGCCTCGGTGTTGATCACGAACAGCTCAAGGAAGCTGGTGACGTCGGGGCTTTCCCAATCGCCGTCGATGTAGGATTCGGCGACCCCGATGGTGCCGCCGCTGAAGGCGCGTGAAGGAAGCTTCCAATTGTGCAGCACGATCTCAGCATCCGGTCCCGGCGCCTTACCGCCGACCAGAATGCTGCGGCCATCCGGCATCTTCACCTTGAGCGAACCGCGCGGCAGGTGAAGTGCTGCCGATAGCGCCATGCGCACGCGCGCCGGCAGGCCTCTGGCAAAGTCCGCGACATTGCCCTCGTGAAGCCTCGTCACGCCATGATTGGTAGAACCGTCCGAAGTCCTCTGGGCCATGTCGACGTCCCAAGTTCTTGCCCGGTACGGCGTGTCGGGCCCGTTGCTCCTGGTTTTTGTGCCGCTGACGTGCCTGGCTGAAGATGCGCCGCCGCCGCATCTCCAGACAGGTTGCGAAGGACTTGGCCGGGGGCTGCCATGACTTCCGCGTGCTGCGGCGAATTCCTGCCGTGATCTTCACCGCCAAAATCTGGAACTTCAAGTGACATCTGGCAAGCGCTGATATGCCAGATGAATTATCAGGCCGAATGAAACGCGTTGCAAAGGCGAAAGGCGAGTTTGTTAAATATTATAGGACACTAATTTAGTTGCCGAGATTCGTAGGGCCCGTGGAAACAATGGGTTTCCGTGGCAGTCGGGGAGGGCACGCATTGCGATATGTAATTGTGATCATGTGCGGCACCGTGTTCCTCATCTGGGATCTTTTCTACAACCACGGTAACGCCATCGGCGAGACGGTGCGGGAAGTTCATCGCGTCGTGCGTATGATCATCGGTTGAAAGCGCATCCGCGCGAATCGAACTGCTGCTTTTTGGCGGATTGACGCGGACCAAATGCCGACCCAAAAGGCGCCAGCGAAAGCAGCAGAAGGAGTCGCGGCTTGATCCGGCACATCGTGTTCTTCAGTGCGCGCCAGAAACAGGACGTCGAGATGATCCGTGAGGAATTGTCGGCGCTTGGCGGCATTCCGCATTCCACCGTCTTCGAAGTGACGGTCAATACGAAGGTCGATCCGTATTCGGACGAGGTCGACATCGTCGTTTATGCCGAGTTTGCCGACCAGGCAGCGCTGGCCGCATACAAGGCCCATCCGCTCTATGACCGTACGACCCAGCGCGTACGCCCCATGCGTGAAATGCGCTATTCGGCGGATGTTGTCGCCGCACAATAAAAAACGCGCTCCGGGATGTCCCGAAGCGCGTCGTTGAAATTCCTGAAATTACGCCTTTTTGGCGCGGCCGCGTGCCTTTGCTGGCGCGGTAGCTGCCCTGGTAGACGTAGCGCCCGCCTTGCGGCCGAGGCCAAGCGACTTGGCCAGTTCCGAACGGGCGGCGGCATAGTTCGGCGCAACCATCGGGTAATCGGCCGGCAAGCCCCACTTGGCGCGGTATTCCTCAGGCGTCAGTCCAAAGTGGACCGAGAGGTGGCGCTTCAGCGATTTGAACTTCTTCCCGTCCTCCAGGCAGATGATGTAGTCGGGAAGAACCGAGCGCTTCGGATTCACGGCAGGCTGCTGGGCTTCGGCCGGCGCATCAGTGGGCTGGTCGAGCGACAGGATCGACGCGTTGATGCTGGCAATCAATTCCGGCAGGCCGGTGGCCGGAACCTTGTTGTTTTCAACATAGGCGCTGACGATATGGGCAGTCAGTCCTAGGATGTCGATCTTGCTATCATTCGTCATCGACCGTCTCTCCGGGCAGTATTAAAGCAAAGTATGAATCTATCCATTCGCTGCGCCGTATATCGGTGCAAATGGTGTCAGACAGCAAGCAAAATAATCTCAAAAAGTAGTGACCCCGACCAGCATGTCGCTGGTCGGGGTCATTTATATTAGCTTATCAAAAGAAACCCTTGCGCTGCCACCAGCCRCCCTTTTTTGGCTTGGCCTCGGTCAAGGCGGCCGTCTCGGCTTCGACCACGGATGTGACAACGGGAGTGACAGGCGCTACGGGCGCTGCCGGCTCTTCGGAGACGACTTCATCCTCGGCCGGAGCGGCAGCTGCCTTGCGGCGCGGGGCGCGCGGCTTGGCAGCCTTCTTCTCAGGCTTGGCTTCGGCTTCAGGCGCTATCGCCTCAACCACAGCCTCTTCGGCAGGAGCTTCGACCGCTTCAGCTTCGGCCTTCTTGGCCTTGGCCGAACGGCGCGGAGCTTTTTTCGGCTTGGCTTCGACGACAGCTTCGGGCTCAGCAGTGGAGGCTTCAACCACGACAACTTCGCTTACGCTGGTCTCGGCGACCGTCGCGTCGTCGGATGCGACCTGTTCGTCGCCTTCGGCCGACTGCTCTTCGTCTTCCTTGCGGTTGCGCTTGCCACCGCGCTTGCCGCGCCGGCGCTTCTTGGCAGCAGCATCTTCAGCTGCGTCCGGAGCTGCGGATTCACCGGCGACCTCGGAAACAGCTGTATCGACGGCGACGTCGGCCTCGCCATCCTCAGACTCGCTGGCCTCACTGGCCTCGCCAGCGACGGCCTCGCCTTCCTGCGGGGCCGCGTGCTCGCGATCGCGGCCGCCCCGACGACGCCGGCGCTTGCGGCGCTTGCGGTCATGCTGCTCGCCTTCGGCGGATGCAGGCTGCGGCGCTTGGGCAGGCTTTGCCTCGGCGACGACGATCTCTTCTTCTTCCTCTTCGACGATCTCGTCTTCGATGTCGTCGGGCTCTTCATAGGCCGGGGCCGCGACGGGCAGGGCGAAGTTCGCCGGCTTCTCGGCAATGGCGCCGCGGAAGATGGCATGGTTCTGCGAACCGACGGAACCGACGCTGTCGTCGGCCTCAAGCGTGATCGTCACGCCGAATCGGGCTTCGAGATCGACCAGTGTCGAGCGCTTGTGGTTGAGCACGTAGAGTGCCGTCGCCATCGGCGTCTTGACCGTGATGTGGCTGCGCGAGTCCTTGAGCAGGAACTCTTCGATAGCGCGAACGACCTGCAGCGAAACCGAGGAGTCCGAACGCACATGGCCGGTGCCGCCGCAATGGGGGCAGGGTTTCATCGTCGATTCGAGCACGCTGGCGCGAATGCGCTGGCGCGACATCTCCATCAGGCCGAAATGCGAGATCCGGCCGACCTGGATGCGGGCGCGATCGTTCTTCAGGCAATCCTTGAGCTTCTTTTCGACCGCGCGGTTGTTGCGGTTCTCCTCCATGTCGATGAAGTCGATGACGATCAGGCCGGCGAGATCGCGCAGCCTGAGCTGGCGCGCGACTTCCTCGGCGGCTTCAAGGTTGGTGTGAAGGGCCGTTTCCTCGATCGAGTGCTCCTTGGTGGAGCGCCCGGAGTTGACGTCGATGGCAACCAGCGCTTCGGTCTGGTTGATGATGATGTAGCCACCCGACTTCAGCGTCACTTGCGGCTGTACCATCCGCTCGAGCTGCGATTCGATGCCGCTGCGCACGAAGATCGGCGTGATGTCGCGATACGGCTGGACGACCTTAGCATGGCTGGGCATCAGCATGCGCATGAAGTCCTTGGCCTCGCGATAGCCGTCTTCGCCGGCAACCAGAACCTCGTCGATGTCCTTGTTGTAGAGATCGCGCACCGATCGCTTGATCAGGCTGCCTTCCTCATAGACCAGCGCGGGAGCCGTCGACTGCAGCGTCAGGCCGCGGACATTCTCCCACAGGCGCATCAGATATTCGTAGTCACGCTTGATCTCGGCCTTGGTGCGGCTTTCACCTGCGGTGCGCAGGATGACGCCCATGCCCTTTGGCACTTCGAGATCGGCAACAACTTCCTTCAGGCGCTTGCGGTCTTGGGCATTGGTGATCTTGCGCGAAATGCCACCGCCACGCGCGGTGTTGGGCATCAGCACCGAATAGCGGCCAGCCAGCGACAGATAGGTCGTCAGCGCAGCACCCTTGTTGCCGCGCTCTTCCTTGACCACCTGGACCAGAAGGATCTGGCGGCGCTTGATGACTTCCTGGATCTTGTAGTGGCGCCGAACCGGCTTGCGGCGGTTGCGCACCTCTTCAAGCGCATCTTCAGCGCCGACCGACTCGATCTCATGATCGTCGTGGTGAGTCGAATGCACTTCTTCGATCACACCGCCGTTTTCATTCTCGGTGACGGTTGGCTCGGGGGCCTTTTCGGACACGACATCCGCATCGACGGATGCGGCGATCGAGGTCGGCTCGCGCTCATCCGATGCGGCATCATAGTTTTCTTCTACAGCTTCAGCCGCCGAGTCGCCGGCGTTTGCATCGGCGTTGTCGCTTGCCGCGACCGATTCGCCTTCGTCATCGGACGATGCATCACCGTCGTCTTCGGAAGAGCCTTCAGGCTTGTTTTCGTCGCGGCCACGATTCTTGCCTCCGCGGCGCCTGCGGCGTCCACGGTTGCGATCCTGGCTCTTGCTATCGTCGCCTTCGCTGTCTTCGTCTTCCTCGTCTTCGGCTTCTTCAGCCTCAGCACGCAGCAGCGCCTGCCGATCGGCAACCGGGATCTGGTAGTAGTCGGGATGGATTTCACTGAAGGCGAGGAAACCGTGACGGTTCCCGCCATACTCGACAAAGGCAGCCTGAAGGGACGGCTCAACCCGCGTCACGCGGGCGAGGTAGATGTTTCCTTTGAGCTGCTTTTTGTCCTGTGATTCGAAATCGAATTCTTCAATACGGTTACCGCGAACTACGACAACCCGTGTTTCCTCCGGGTGGGAGGCGTCTATCAGCATCTTGTTGGGCATTATTTGTCCTCCCGGCAGCCGTCAGCCGCGGCTTGCGGGAACTTGTCCGCCGCCGTGAGTTTGCTGATGAAGGGGTGCCGGATGATTTTGCGCCCGCCGGTCGCAGCCAAAACGCCATGGCGGAGCCGCCCGCTGCCGTGATGGCGCGGTTACCTGCGGACCTGTCCATGATTGCGTCAGTGGCCAATGCGTGACCTTGCGGAACCTTGTTTCAAATCTAAGCCCGGGAATCCGGACCAGCTACTTTGCTCTTACAGAGCCGGCGCGGAATGAGTGTCCGGCCGTTTTTCTCACGCAGTCGCTACCCCGCCACGGGCCGCGCCTGCGAATCTCGTCGCGATCACTGAAATCTAACTCTAATGCGAGGCGGGCCATCGCTCGTCGCGTGGTTCCCTAGCGGAAGGCGCTGAGGGCGCGGGCCCTGGATTGCAGTGATCCAATGTCGCTTTTATGATTTGGCGAGGTCGAGCGCAACCCCGATTTCCGATGCCGGCAAAGCCACCTTCTGCGACATGAGGGGAGCATTGCGACAAAGACTCGGTTAACCTTCTTTGGTTACCACTCGTTAATCGAGAGGGTCGCGTATTCGGCTCGCGAACGACAACAGCGCGCACAAACTGCGTGCCTGCCTTTTGGAGCGGCAATACAGAAATGGGGTCCGTGGCATTGACTGGCAAGAGCCTCCCATTTGTGGGCTTTCAGCCCCAGGGCGCATTGTGCCATGCGATGTTGGCGTTGGTCGTATTCTTTGCCGTGTTCGTCGGTATCAATTGCCAGCCGGTTTGCGCCGCTGAAGCGATCAAGACGCTCGACTACAAGATGGCCGGCGACGCGACCCACATGCGCATCGTCATGAATTTTGACCGCGAGCCAGAACCAAAGTGGATGCTGCTGCGCAGCCCACACCGCCTGGTCATTGACCTTCCCGATGCAGTTCTTGCACTCGAGGCCAAGGACCTCAAGCCGCGCGGGTTGATCAAGAGTGTGCGTTATGGCGCGTCGGGCGAGGGCGCTTCGCGGCTGATCGTGACCTCGAAAGGGCCCTTCAACGTCGAGAAGGTCGACGTTCTCAAGAACGAAGACGGCTCCGGTTATCGCTTGGTTGCGGATATCGCTGCCGCCTCGGAACGCGAGTTCGACGCGGCACTTGCTATCCAGGCAGAGACCACCGGCTCGACGACAGCCAAAACCGATAGGCTTGGCAAGATCGCCAATCGCGGCGACCGGCCGTTCACGATCGTGCTTGATCCCGGCCATGGCGGCATCGACGGTGGGGCCGAAGGGCTGAACGGTACGGTTGAGAAAACGGTCACGCTCGCCTTTGCCAAGGAATTGAAAGACAAGCTGGCGTCCAACAGCGCCTATAAGGTCGTTCTGACGCGCGAGGGCGACGAGTTCCTGCGCCTCGACGACCGGGTTCGCATTGCGCGTCAGCAGGAAGCTGACCTCTTCATCTCGATCCATGCGGACACGATTCGACTCAAAGGTATCCGCGGCGCCACCGTCTATACGGTGTCGGATAAGGCGTCCGACGCCGACGCGCAGGCGCTGGCCGATCGCGAAAACCTCTCCGACCAGCTTGCCGGCGTCGATGTTGCCGAAGAAAACCACGAAGTCTCCGACATACTGGTCGATTTGATCCGGCGTGAGACGCATGGGTTTTCGACACGCTTTGCCCGCTCTCTGGTCGGCGAACTGACCCCGACCGTTGGCATGATCAACAATCCGCATCGCTCCGCAGGCTTCAAGGTGCTCAAAGCACCTGACGTGCCGTCGGTGCTGGTCGAGCTCGGCTACCTCTCCAATCCACAGGACGAAGAGCAGCTTCGCAGCGCCGATTGGCGCGAGAAGGCAGCAACAAGCATTTCGAAGGCTGTTGCAGCTTTTGTCGCGGAGCGAGGCGCTCCAGGCGGCTGATGCTGACAGCGGGCTTCTCGTCGGCGTTGCCGAGAGGTCACGGCCTGGGCATTAATGGTGTTTTCGACCAGAATCTTGGGCGCATGCGTGGCTATTGCCGTATTTTGCCCACAACCGCGCGACATGGGTGACCGATTGCGGATCGGGACAGTACCTGCAGCTTGCGGTGATGGCGGGTTGGTTTAGGAAATTCCCGAACCTTGTACTGGAGCGGGCATGATTCGTCTTATCGGCTATTTCTTCGGCATCGGCACGACGCTTGCGCTCGTCGTTGCAGCGGGCGTGGCGCTCTATCTCGGCCAGCTCACCAAGGAACTTCCCGACTACGAGGTGCTCGCCAAATACGAGCCGCCCGTGACGACGCGCATCCACGCCTCCGATGGCGCGCTCATGGGCGAGTTCGCGCGCGAGCGCCGGCTCTATCTGCCGATCCAGGCCGTGCCCGATCGCGTCAAGGCGGCGTTCCTGTCGGCCGAAGACAAGAACTTCTATAATCATCCCGGCATCGACATCATGGGCTTTTCGCGCGCCGCGCTTGCCTATGTCACCGGTGGTCCGACGCAAGGTGGCTCGACCATCACGCAGCAGGTCGCCAAGAACTTCCTGCTCTCCAACGAACAGACGATGGACCGCAAGGCCAAGGAAGCGATCCTGTCGTTCCGCATCGAGCAGGCCTATTCCAAGGACCGCATCCTCGAACTCTATCTCAATGAGATATTCTTCGGCCTCGGCGCCTATGGCATCGCCGGTGCGGCGCTGACCTATTTCGACAAGTCGGTGAACGAGCTGACAGTGGCCGAGGCCGCCTATCTCGCGGCTCTGCCGAAAGGCCCGTCCAACTATCATCCGTTCAAATACGCCGCGCGCGCCATCGAGCGGCGCAACTGGGTGATCCAGCAGATGGTGGTCAACGGTTACATTTCGCGCGAGGAGGGCGACAAGGCCAAGGCTGAGCCRCTCGGCGTGACGCCGCGCCGTACCGGCACCTATGTCTTCGCTGGCGAATATTTCACCGAGGAAGTGCGCCGCGAACTGATCGCGCGCTACGGCCAGGACGCGCTTTATGAAGGCGGTCTGTCGGTTCGCACCACGCTCGACCCGAAGCTCCAGGCCATGGCGCGCAAGGCCATGCAGTCGGGCCTGGAGAAATATGATCGCCTGCGCGGCTATCGCGGTCCGGTCAAGAACATCGACATCTCCGGCGATTGGGGCACGGCGCTGGGGGCGGTCAAGGGGCTGGGCGATGTTCCCGAATGGCGTTTGGCCGTTGTTCTCGACAGCTCCAAGGCCGGGCTCGATATTGGCCTGCAGCCCAAGCGCGAAGTATCCGGCGCTCTGTCCAAGGATCGCGAGCAGAGTTCCGTGTCGAAGGACGATATGAGCTTTGCCATGCGTTATGTCTCCGCCGGCAAGCGCCTCAAGGCAAATTCGCCCGCTGAAGTGCTCAAGGCCGGCGACGTGATCTACGTCCAGAAAAATGATGGTAGCGCGGGCTATGCGCTGCGCCAGGTGCCGGAGGTGGAGGGTGGTCTCGTTGCCATGGATCCGCACACTGGCCGCGTGCTCGCCATGGTTGGCGGGTTCTCTTTCGCGCAGTCCGAGTTCAATCGCGCGACCCAGGCGATGCGTCAGCCCGGCTCGGCATTCAAGCCCTTCGTCTATGCGGCTGCGCTCGACAACGGCTACACGCCGGCCTCCGTCATCATGGACGGCCCGATCACCATCCAGTCTGGCAATACTTCCTGGACGCCCAAGAACTATGACGGCAAGGCCGCAGGACCGTCGACCTTGCGCGCCGGCATCGAGCGCTCGCGCAATCTCATGACGGTGCGCCTGGCCAACGACATGGGCATGAAGACAGTTGCCGAATATGCCGAGCGTTTCGGTGTCTACGACAAGCTCGCACCGTATCTGCCTATGGCGCTCGGCGCTGGCGAGACCACGGTGATGCGCATGGTTTCAGCCTATGCCGTGATGGCCAATGGCGGCCGTCAGATCAAGCCGTCGCTGATCGACCGGATCCAGGACCGCTACGGCAAGACGGTGTTCAAGCATGACGAGCGTGGCTGCGAAGGATGTGTCGCCACCGAATGGGCCAACCAGCCCGAACCGGAACTGGTCGACAATTCCGAGCAGGTGCTCGACCCGATGACGGCCTACCAGATCACCTCGATGCTGGAAGGCGTGGTCCTGCGCGGCACCGCAACCACGTTGCTGTCACTCAACCGTCCGATGGCGGGCAAGACAGGAACGACCAACGACGAGAAGGACGCCTGGTTCGTCGGCTATACGCCCAATCTCGTCGTCGGACTGTATCTTGGCTATGACAAGCCGCAGGGGCTCGGCAAGGGCACCACGGGCGGCGGTCTCGCAGCACCCGTGTTCAAGGATTTCATGACCGTGGCGCTCGACGGTACGCCCAAGGTCGACTTTGTCGTGCCAGCTGGCATGAAGGTGATTTCGATCGACCGCAAGACCGGCATGCAGGCGTCGGAAGGCGCGCCTGGCACGATCATGGAAGCGTTCAAGCCCGGCACCGGACCCGCCGACAGCTACTGGGTCATCGGCATGGGTGAGGACGGCACCAATGGCTATGGCGGAGCACTTTCGCCGCAGGCCAGCAAGGCCATCAGCGAAGGTGGCGGCGGCCTCTACTAAGATCGCAGCCCAGTCCGGCATCAGCTGGACCCTTTGACGGAACTGACAAGTGCGCGTGGCCAAGCTGCGCGCATTTTTTGTGTTCGAATGGCGCCCCATCTTTGCTCTTGCAAATAGCCACATAGTTATATAGCTTTTTAGTTATTGAATGCCGAAAGACATTGAAGGGCGTGCGTAAACTCCGAAGTCATGTCGGAGCGTTCGTTGCTCGATCGTCCTTGAAGCAGCAGCCTCACGATGGGAGGCCCAGTCCGATTTCAACGCAGGGAGAGAATGATGCAGAAGATCAGCCCATTCCTATGGTTCGACAACCAGGCCGAAGAGGCCGCCAAGTTCTACACATCGGTGTTCAAGAACTCAAAGATCGGCAAGATGACCCGATATGGCGAGGCAGGGCCAGGTCCGGCCGGCAGTGTCATGGTGGCCGAGTTCGAGCTTGAGGGCATGGGTTTCACCGCCCTGAATGGCGGTCCGAACTTCAAGTTTACTGAAGYGATCTCGATGTCCATCGACTGCAAGGATCAGGCCGAGGTCGACTATTTCTGGACCAAATTGTCGGAAAGTGGCCAGCCCGGCCAGTGCGGCTGGCTGAAGGACAAGTTCGGCCTTTCCTGGCAGRTCGTTCCCGAAGCGCTGCCTCGGTTGCTCGGCGATCCCGATGCCGCCAAGGCCAGCCGGGTGATGCAGGCGATGTTGCAGATGACCAAGATCGACGTCGCCAAACTCGAGGCGTCTTACGTCGGCTAGGCAACGCGGGGCACGGTAGAGCTGGTGGGCGGGAGCACACGGCTCCCGCCCATTTTGCTTTACACAGGGCGACCTCATCCCTATGTTCCGCGCGGATTCAACAAGCCGCCTTCGGGCGCGAAACAAGCAAAAAGAAGCAATCTCCATGCGCGCGGAAACGCAGAACATTGTCGACGAAATCAGGCAGGCCATAAGCCTGCTGAGGAGGCATCTTTGACTGGGATCAGGCGGTAAAACGGCTTGATTACCTGAACATGCGGGCAGAGGACGGCAACCTCTGGAATGACCCGCAGGAGGCGCAGAAGCTGATGCGCGAGCGCCAGTCGCTCGACGACAGCATCCGCTCCATCCAGGGCCTCAGCCAGGCGTTGGATGACAATATCGGCCTGATCGAGATGGGTGAGGAAGAAGGCGATGCTGACATCATCAGCGAAGCCGAAACCGCCATCCGTTCGTTGGCCGGCGAAATCCGGGCGCGCCAAATCGAGTCGCTGCTGTCGGGCGAAGCCGACAAGAACGACACCTATCTCGAAGTCCACGCCGGCGCTGGCGGCACCGAGAGCCAGGACTGGGCGAACATGCTGTTGCGCATGTACACGCGCTGGGCCGAACGCCGCCGCTTCAAGGTCGAGATTCTGGAAGTCCATGACGGCGAAGAAGCCGGCATCAAATCCGCCACGCTCCTCATTAAGGGCCACAATGCCTATGGCTGGCTGAAGACGGAATCGGGCGTTCATCGCCTTGTCCGCATCTCGCCCTTCGACAGCAATGCACGGCGCCACACGTCGTTCTCGAGCATCTGGGTCTATCCGGTGGTCGACGATTCGATCGAAATCGACGTCTCGGAATCGGATGTCCGCATCGACACCTACCGCTCTTCGGGCGCGGGTGGCCAGCACGTCAACACCACCGACTCGGCGGTGCGCATCACGCATATCGCCACTGGCATCGCAGTCGCCTGTCAGGCCGAACGCTCGCAGCACAAGAACAAGGCGAAGGCCTGGGAAATGCTGCGCTCGCGCCTCTACGAGGAAGAGCTGAAGAAGCGCGAAGCTGCGGCCAATGCCACCGAGGCGTCGAAGACCGATATCGGCTGGGGCCACCAGATCCGTTCGTACGTATTGCAGCCCTACCAGCTGGTGAAGGACCTTCGCACCGGCGTCGAAAGCACGAGCCCGTCCGACGTTCTCGACGGCGATCTCGACGACTTCATGGAGGCGTCGCTGTCGCAGCGTATCGAAGGTGGGGCAGGGCAGGCCGTCGCCGATCTCGACTAACGGCCAGCTTCCCTCTGTACCTTGCACCCGGTCATCCGCATGGCGGCGATGACCGGGCGCCGGTCGTGGGAACATCTTGAGGTAACTTTTCGTTAAGCGTGCGGGCGGAGGATTCGCTTGGGAGGAGATCTCAGGGGAACGCGTCATGTTGTGCCCAGGAAAACGCCCGCCGCGGAGATATGTGTTTGCTGTCTCTGCCCTTGTGCTGATTGCTCTCAACGTCCCGCCCGCTTTTTCGCACGACGCGCCAAAAGGCTGGACCTATCCCTTTGCTTGTTGCTCTGGCTATGAC
>NZ_JBFUKO010000080.1:0-14737 GCF_056400805.1 Aminobacter sp. P4_H6_2 | reverse complement strand
CATCAGCGAAACGTATCATCTCATTGCTCGCGGCGTCGAAGCGAAACATCGCCTTGTGTCGCAGATCGCATGCGAAGCAATTGCCGGCGCTGTCGAAGGCGATGCCGAGCAGGAAGCCACCCGTTGCCGCCATCCGCTCGACCGCCTTGCCTTCGGCGTCTATGCGCAGCAAGTCGCCGGTCTCGGTGCCGCACCAGATCGAACCGTCGGCATGGACCGCAACGCATTCCGGGTGTGCTACGCGCGGCTCGGTGAAAATACCGTCGAAGAAGACGCGGGCCGCGGATATTGGCAGCAGCGGTTCCATGGGGTCACCTCGCTTGGTTCTTGGGCAGGCAGCGTTCGACGACGTCACGGTCGAGCGCCAATATCTCGTTGAGAAGCGCTGTGCGTTCCTTGGCGCTGACAAATTCGAGGCGGCGCAGGCCARGCGGATCGATGCGGTTTCGCAACACCGAAAGGACGGCCGGATCGGGTAACGCAACTTCGCGGCAATCCGGATCGAACGAAACTGGGAAGGCGGTCGCTTCGCGGACGCGCTGTTGTGAAATTCCTGGCATCGTCTCAGCAACGATGAGCTCGCGCGTTTCGGGGTCGAGCCGGAAGACGCAGAGGTCGGTGAAGACAAACGCATGGCCGGTGCGATAGCCATGTGGCGCGCGTTCGGCTTCAGTCAGCAGCCCGCGTGCCGAACTGGCGATCTCCACTTCATTCACGACCGACAATGGCGAGTGCCGCGGAACGTAAAGCAGGTAGTCGCGATGCATGTTGGCGACATCGGCCATGCCGCCTTGTCCCGGCAGACGTATGACGCCACCGGATGGCTTGTCGATGGCGATGGTGTTGACCCGACCGCGGCGGTCCACCTTTGCTGCGGCGACGATCTCATGCGTCACCGCGCCGGCCTGGTAGTAGGTCGAATAGGTGTCGTCGCCGCCTGCATGCGCCGCCGCCGTCTCACCATCGAGGCTTTCGAGCAGTGACAGGATCATGGGGCTTGGTGCTACATCGAGATGGCCGCAGCTCATAGTTGCGATGATCATGCCGGGCGCATGGGTGGCCTTGGCCAGCCGGTAGGCGACATTGGCCAGCGGTGAGACTGCGCCGGCGCTGGCGAAGCTGTCGTTGCCGAGCTCAGAAGCGATGCGTGCGGCCAGAATCTCATCGATTGTGGCTGGAGCGGCATCCGACAGGACGGCCGGCTTCGCCAGTTCGGCAACCACCTTGTCGACGGAAGCTGCATCGATCTTCGCCGCGTTGACGATTTGCGGAGGTACTCGCTCTGAGGATAGCGAAATGCCGTCGGACAGCCGCTTTTCCGTATCGCCGAAGGCCTGTGAGAGCCGCGCATAGTCGGTGACATAAAATGGCAGGCACGATGTCGGATAGGCGGCGCCCGGGGCCACGGCGATGGCTGTCACCTGATTGCGCGTCAGCACTGTCTGGCGCCCCGCCTCGGCGAGACTGCCTACGGGCACGATCTCTTCGACGGTAACGAGAACCTGCCGGGCGGCACCGACCATGGCGAGATCCAGAGCTCTTGGCCCCAGGATCTGGACGTTGCCGCTTTCGTCGGCGCGCTGGGCGTGTAGGACGAGCGTGTCGAGGCGCAAGGCAGGAATGACAGCCACCTGTTCGCCGGTGATCGGATCAGCGGCAAGCTTGGCGCCCGGAACACGCTCCAGCATGTCCGAGCCGGCCGGCGGCTGAAACGGCAAGGAAGGCAGGTTCTGCTGGGCAGCGCGCAGGGCCTGAATCATGGCCAGGGCCATCCAGTCGCGAACGGGCAGGGCCCCGGTTTCAGCGGCCTTGCGGAAGCGTGGTGGCAGGCCGAAAATGTCGAGGCTCGAAAAACAGACGTCGATCTCGGCGACCGCGTTTGCCTCCAGAAGCAATTCCAGCGGCAGGCCACCAGCCCATGAAACGTAGCGCAGACTGTCTACGCCACGTTTCGTTACGGCATTGAGCAAGGCGATCGGCAGGCGGGCAAAGTGATGGCCGCCGACGCCGAAGACGTCGTTCGCTCGCACCAGGGTGGCAAGGCCGGCCACATCGGTGAAATGTGGGCTGTTGGATTTGACCAGGGAAATGCGGGTCATTGCGAGGCTCTGCTCATAGGGACTCCACGGATATGCGGTAGTGCGTTTCGAAGAGGCTATCCGGCGTGAATTCGAGTGCCGTCGGCACGCCCGACAAGGCAATCGGGTTGTCGGCCAGCGCAGTCGCTGGACCAAGCCCGAACGGCGAACACACCGGTTCGATGCCGATGGCGAGATGGCGGCCGTTCCAGGGTTCGGCGGTACGTCCGCGGTTCGACATCCATAGAAGCAGACTCGGGAAATCGTTCGGGTTCCACGACAGTCTGGCCCGGTAGCCGTCAGCAAGGTTGGCCAGCGCCACGTGGCCGTCCAGCCCTTCGATCTGCAGAAGTTCCTCGGTGTCGGCCATGAAGGGTAGCGTCGACGCGTCGATGGCCGCGCCGCCATTGCGTGCCGGAACAGTGGTGATGTCCTGGAACGTTGTGTTGGCGGCGAAGATCGCCTTGCCGGGTTCGACGGTTTCCGGATAGGTGCGCCCGACACTGAAGGCGCCGAGCTCGAGCTGCGCCGAGCCTGGTTGGGTCGGCAGGCGGAACACCGGATGCAGGCCGATCGGCAGCCGGCATTTTTGTCTGACGAAGATCCTGAAGGTCAGGTCGACAGCTGGCGCGTTGGCGTCCGGCACCACGACGCGCTCGACGCGGGCGACAGGACTGCCTGCCGGGTAATCCAATGCGAGCGCCAAGGATGCTCCGTCGCCGTCCTGCCATTTCCAATCATGGTTCGAACTGTGGCCGTGCACTTCCTCATCATCGACCGGCGGCCACATCACGTTCACCCATTCGCGCGGCCAGCCATCGCTGGGCACCGAATACCCAAAGGGAACGCAGGGCCATTCACCGCGCAGACGACGCAAGATCCCTGGCAGTTCAGGCGTTTCAGGCTCCGCGGCCCAAGGTGCGACGTGCAGCGGGGAAACCACCCTGCCGTCAGCCAGCTTGAACTGGACCGGCGCCATCATGGCGCCCAGCCGCTGGACCGTCAGCGAGCCATGGGCCCAGTCGAGAGAGCGTTCGGCGTCGGTCATTGCTTCGATTTCGCCGTACTTCTTTCGGCAAATTCACGGACGCGCGCCTTGCCGATTTCGCTGCGGTAGAGTTCGCCGAGCAGGTCGCGCTCCATGGCAAGGCCGGCGGCCAGATCGCCAGTCAGGGCATGCGCGGTCAGGCGCTTCATGCCTTCAATGGCCATCGCCGGTTCAGCGGCGATGGCCTCGGCCAGTTCCATGGCGCGTGGCAGCAAAGCGGCAACATCGACGATTTCATTGACAAGCCCCGCGGCGACGAATTCCGAAGCAGGAACGATCGCACCCGTAAGCAACAGCATGTTGGCGCGGTTGCGTCCGAGCTTGGCGACGCTACGCTGGGTGCCACCGCCACCCGGGATGAGCCCAAGTTTTATCTCTGGCAGGCCAAGCTTGGCGAACTGATTGGCAAGAACGATGTCGCAGCACAGAACGAGTTCCATGCCGCCGCCAAGCGCGAAGCCGTTGACGGCAGCGATCACCGGTTTGGCGTTATCCTCGATTGCCGCATACATGCGTGTGCCGGCAGCCTGGAATGCATCGAACTCGGCACCTGTCTGCGCGGCATATTCCTTGATATCGGCCCCGGCCATGAAGCCGCGACCCTCGCCGGTGACGACTATGGCGCCAACCGTTTCGTCCTTCGACAGGCTTTCGAAGGCCGTTGTTATCTCGGCCTGCATCAGCTTGTTCATGGCGTTAAGCTGGTCGGCGCGGCGGAAGGTGACGAGCGCTGTGCGTCCCTTCCTCTCGACAGTAAGCGTCAGGTATTCGGCCACCGTCATGCCTCTTGCACGGTCATGTCGCCGGCCGCTTCCAGCTCAGCGATCTCGTCGCTCGACAGGCCAAGCTCAGCCAGAATCTCACGGCCGTGCTGACCAACCAGCGGGGCAGGGCGGTCGATGCTGGCAGGTGTTTCGCTCATCCGGACAGCCGGGGCAACCACCTTGACCTTGCCGCCGCGGGGATGATCGTAGCTGGTGATCATGCCCATATGGGTCACTTGCGGATCTTCGGCGGCGCGGCGGATATCCTTGACCTCGGCGCACCAGATGTCGACGCCAAGCAAGCGCGCGAGCAACTCGTCGGTCGAGAACTTCTTCGTCTCGGCGTTGACCTTGTCGAACACTTCGTCGCGTTTGTCGAACAGGGTCGTCAGATCGTCGTATACGGCGAGCTGCGGTGCCTCAAGCACCGTATAGAGCGTCTTGAAGGGGCTCATGGCGATGGAAACGTAACCGCCATCCGATGTTTCATAGATACCGAACGGCGCCTGCATGCCGGGGTGTCCGATGCCTGAGTTCGGGCGGACGAAATCCTCACCGAGATTGAGCACCGCGACATATTCCTGGTTGAGATGCGCAAGCATACCTGCGAGCAGGTTGACCTCGATCTTCTGACCTTTGCCAGTCTTCTCGCGGTAATAAAGCGCGGTGAGGATGCCATAGACCATGTTCATGGCGCCGATCTGATCGGCGAGGCCGGCGCCGGCGGGGACAGGCGGCTGATCGCCTCGGCCGGTGTTAGCGGCCACGCCGGCAAGGCCCTGGATCAGCATATCCTGGCCGGGGCGGTCGACATAAGGACCTTCCTCACCATAGCCGGAACCGGAGCAGTAGATGATACGCGGATTGACCGCCTTGAAGTCCTCGTAGCCGTAGCCGAGCTTGGCCAGAACGCCGGGCCGGAAGTTCTGCACCACGACGTCGGCGTTCTTCGCCATATCCATGATGATGGCGTGCACCTTGCGGCTTTTGAGGTTGAGGGCGATGGAGCGCTTGTTGCGGTTCCAGGCGAGGAAGTTGGGGCTTTCGGACCCACCCACCCATTTGGCGAAGAAAGTCATGCCGCGGAACATGTCGCCCGAGCCGGCACGCTCGATCTTGATGACATCGGCGCCCATGTCGCCGAGCAACTGCGTCGCGAACGGACCCTGCAACAAATGGCTCATATCGAGGATGCGAACGCCTTCAAGGGCCTTGTTCATTTCTGGTCTCACAAAGTGTCAGGAGTTATGGGGGATGAAGTGGGGCATGGCGGTGAGCCCGCCGTCTACCCGCAGGTCGATGCCGGTGGTGAAGCCGGCTGCATCGCTGGCGAGATAGACCGCGGCCTCGGCTACTTCGGACGGCTTGCCGATGCGGCCGATCGGATGCATGCCGATCCAGGACTGCATTAGTCCAGGCCCGAGCTGTTCGATCACCTGTTCGTTCATCGGCGTGTTGATCGTGCCCGGCGAGATCGAGTTGACGCGGACATTGTGTGGGCCGAACTCGACCGCCATCTGGCGGCTCATCGACATCACGGCGCCTTTGGCGCCGGCATAGGCCGTCCAGCCGTCGAGGCCGATATGTCCTTGCGCGGATGCCATGTTGATAATCGAGCCCGACTTCTGCCTGATCATGTGCGGCAGTGCATATTTGCAGCCGCGAAAGACGCTAGTGAGGTTGACCGCGATCAGGCGGTGCCACTGCTCGTCGGTCATTTCGTAGACCGGCATGCCGCCGATGGCGATTGCCGCATTGTTGACCAATACATCAAGCCGGCCCGTCTTCTTGACAGCAGCATCTATAAGACCAGCAATATCGGTTTCGCTGGACACGTCGCAGTGCAAGAAGTCTGCCTTCATCCCCTCCGCGCGGAGTTTTGCGGCGGCGTTGGCGCCCTTGTCGTCAGCGATGTCGCCGAGGAAAACGTGTGCGCCTTCCCGTGCCATCGCTTCCGAGATCGCGAAACCGATGCCGTCCGCAGCACCGGTGACAACAGCCGTTCTTCCTTCAAGTCTTTTCATGTCAGGCTCCCTGCGCCCGGCGGCGCTTCAACTCGTCGAAGCTGACCGCGGCGATGATGATCATGCCGGTGATGACCAACTGCCATTCGGTCGGCAGGCCAAGGCCACGAAGGCCGTTGGACAGGAATTGCAGGATCAACACACCGAGCGCCATGCCTGTCAGGCTGCCGATACCGCCAGCGAGGCTGACGCCGCCAAGTACTGTTGCTGCGACGACCTGGAATTCGAAGGTCAGACCGGCGGTGTGCTGTGCCGAACCGACCCGGGCCGCCAAGATGATGCCTGCGACTGTTGCGAGTAGCGAACTGATGACGAAGCAGATGAACTTGACGCGGCGCACGTCGTAGCCGGCGAGCCGCGCGACCTCTGGATTGCCGCCAACCGCATAGATTTGTCTGCCGAATGGCCGGTGACGCATCATGTAACCGAAGGCTACGAGCAGGACGATGGCGATGACGGCCGAATAGGGAAGGAAGTTGAAGAGGCGGCCATCCGCGAGCGCGACGAAACTGTCGAGCGATGCGTTGTCGGGGATGGCGCGCTGTCCGGTATAGAGATAGACGCCGCCGCGCAGGACAAACATCATGCCCAGCGTCACGATCAGCGAATTGATGCCGACATAGGCCGTCAGGTAACCGTTGACGATGCCTATGGTCAGACCAATCGCCAGCGCCCCGGCAATACCGAGCGCCATCGAGTTGGTATCGTTCATGATGACGATCAGTGGCAGCGCAATAGCTGCCAGCAACGAACCGATCGAGATATCAACTTCGCCTGAAATGAAGACGAGGGCACAGCCGATGCCTGCGATCAATGGCAGCGAGGCTTGGCCAAGGACGTTGGTGATGTTGCGGGCGGAAAAGAAATTGTCCGCCGTGAACGAAAAGAACGCCAGAACGACGATCAGGCAGACCAGCAACGCGACCTCTTGGCGGCGGAAGATACGCGCCAGCATCGATGGCTGGCTGCGGGTCGATTGAAGGGCGATGGTCATGCGGCGTCCTTTCCCTTCGAGCCGATCGCGGCGTTCAGGATATTTTCCTGCGTGGCGTCGTCTCGCGACATCGTCGCTGTAAGGCGGCCCTCGCACATCACGACGATGCGGTCGGAAAGGCCGAGCAGTTCAGGCATTTCGGACGTCATCATCACCACCGCCAAGCCTTCGCCGGCAAGCCGGTCGATGAGCGCGAAGATCTCGGACTTCGCGCCAACGTCGATGCCGCGCGTCGGTTCGTCGACAACGATGACCTTGAGGCCGCGCATCAGCCAGCGCGCGATCAGAACCTTCTGCTGGTTTCCGCCAGACAGGTTCTTTATCTGCTGGAACAGGCTGGGCGTCTTGATCCGGAAGAGGTCGACATAGTTCTGAACCTCCTTCCTTTCTTTCGCCGTATCGACGAACCCGCCCGAAGCGAAGCGTTCCAGGGATGCCAGGCTGGCATTCTGGTAGACCGGCAGTTCGCCCATCAGACCCTCGGTCTTGCGATCCTCGGACAGAAGGCCGATGCCCAGCTTGACGCCGCTGCCGGTATTGTGCGRCACAAGCGCCTTGCCATCGATCATGATGATGCCGGCACTGATTGGGTCGAAGCCGACGATGGCCTTGGCGAGCTCGGTGCGTCCCGCGCCCATCAGCCCGAAGAAGCCGAGCACTTCGCCGGCGCGGGCCTCGAAGCTGACATTCTTGAGCTTTCGGGTGGTGGACAGGCCCTGCACCGACAGCGCGACGCTGGTACCGGCCGCGCCACGCTGGCGCGGAAACAGGTTCTCGATGCGACGGCCGATCATGTCCTGCACCAGCGTATCATGAGTGTGCTCGGCGATCGGCTTGGTCGAGATGTGGCGTCCGTCGCGCAACACCGTGACGGTGTCGGCGATCTCGAAAACCTCGTCCAGCTTGTGACTGACATAGACAACAGCAATGCCAAGCGAGGTGAGGCGCCGGATCACCGTGAACAGCAGCGCGACTTCGTTCGGCGTCAGCGATGAAGTGGGCTCGTCCATGACCACGACGCTCGCCTCATGGGCGAGTGCCCGGGCGATCTCGACCATCTGCTGCTGGCTGACCGGCAGCGAGCCGGTGCGCGCGGCAGGATCGACGTTGAAGCCGATCCGGTGGAACAGTGCCGCCGCATCCGCCTTGATTTTCTTCCAGTCGATCGATCCGGTTTTGCCTGTGGGGTAACCCTCGAGGAAGATGTTCTCGGCGACCGTGAATTCGGAGATCAAAGCGATCTCCTGGAACACGACCTTGATGCCTTCGCGCAGGCTGTCGCGCGGGGACTTGATGGCGACCTCGCGGTCGCGGACCCGGATCGTGCCGGTGTCTCGCTGGTAGACGCCGGCCATGATCTTGATCAGCGTCGATTTTCCCGCGCCATTCTCGCCCATCAAGGCATGGACCTTGCCCGGCTCCAGCGTCAGGTCGACATTTTCGAGCGCCAGCACGCCGGGAAATCGCTTGCCGATGCCGCGCATTTCGAGAGCGGGGACGCCCGGGTCACCCTGTCCGCCAAGGTGAGAAAGATCAGCGGTCATTGYGCTTGCTCCGTACCAGGTCGAGATAGGTCGCCAGCACAATGACGACGCCCGGCACGACCATCTGCAGGTCCTGGTTCCAGCCGAGAATGATGATGCCATTGTCGATGACCTTGAGGACCAGAACGCCGAGCAGGGTGCCGAACAGCGTTCCTCGACCTCCGCTCAAGCTGGTGCCGCCAAGGATGACAGCGGCGATGACCGTGAGTTCGAAGCCGCGGCCCGCAGTCGGCTGGCCGGCATTCATCAGGGACGCCAGAACGAGACCGGCGACGCCGACGCACAGGCCGGTGACCACAAATGCGAACAGCTTCAGGCGCTCCGATCGGATGCCCGACAACCGGACCGCCTTTTCGTTGGCGCCGACGGCATACAGATAGCGGCCGAGCGTGGTGAATCGCAGCGTGACATAGGCGACGGCAAAGATCGCAGCCGCAAGGATCACCGCGATCGGGAAGGGACCGACGTAGCCAGCACCCAGTGCGGTGAACGACGGCAACTGATGGTGGTTCTGAACCGCCTCGCGGGTAAACAGGTATACGCCGCCCTGCAGCATCATCATCATGCCGATGGTGCCGATTAGCGAATTTACCCTGAGCCGCGTGGCGACCAGGCCGTTGATGAGGCCAACGCCGCCAGCAAAAGCAAGCCCAGCAAGCAAGCCCAGCGGGAGGCTGCCGGTGGCGTTGAGCACTGCCATGCCGATGCAGCCGACAAAGGCCAGTGATGCGCCCACGGAGAGGTCGRCCTCCGCGGTGATGATCAGCATTGTCATGCCCGAGGCCACGATGAGGACCAGTGCGCATTGGCGCAGGATCGCGATGATATTGGCTTCCGAATAGAACTGTGGCGCTGCAATTGAGATGGCCACGCACAAAGCCAAAAGGATTGCGCCGAGCACGATCTGACCGCTGCCGGCGATGTGACCAAGCGAGAATCGGCCGGGCGGGGCGGGTTGGGAAATGTCGCTCATTGCTTATCCACCTCACGGTGTCAGGCGATGCGCCCGAACTGGACGGGGCATCAGGGGTGCGTGGAACCGCGGCAAATATGGCCCCGCCCGACGCGGGCAGGGCCGGTTCACAGCGGCTTACTTCTTGAGATCGRCCGAAGTCTTCATGCACTTGGCCGGAGCCTGAAGCGCGTTGACGGTATCCCATTTGATGGACCGGGTTTTGCCATCGTAGTCGTAGTACGTCTTCCACTCCTCGCCGATCATCGGCGCGGTCGGGCTGACGATGTGCTCAGGCACCGCTTCGCCGTTGAAGAGTTTCACTGCGGCATCGACCGCTGTGAAACCTTCCTTTTCCGGGAACATTGCGGCCTCGATGCGATAGGAAGGTTCTTTTTCGATCGCGTTGATGAAGGCGAGGCCTTCGCCGCCGGTGCCCACGGTCAGAAGCCCATCCTGCGACTTGCCGGCGGCTTTCCAGGCTTGGAGTCCGCCAAGCGATGAATTGTCGTTGATGCCATAGATGATGTTGATGTCGGCATTCTTTGCCAGAGCGGCTGACGACACCTCGAGTGCGCGGTCTGGATTGCCGCCGCCGTCTAGATCGTGGACCATCACCGCATCGGGGACTTCAGTCTTGATGCCATCCATGAAGCCCTGCGACCGCAGAACCGTAGCCGACAGGAGCGGCAGGCCAACATTCATCACCTTCGCCACGCCACCAAGCTTTTCCTTGGCATATTTGCCGGCGGCCACGCCGGAATAATAACCGGTGTCGTAGTCGCAGATTGCGACCATGGTGGTCATGCCCTTGACCGGGTTGCCTTCCAGCACGACCGGGATGTTGGCGGYCTTGGCCTGGCGCAGCAGCGGCACGACCCCTTCTTCGTTGACCGGCGTGATGATGAGAACGTCAACGCCCTTCGCAATGAAGTCCTCGGCTGCTGATACCTGCTTGGCGATGTCGAGATTGGCGTCCTGGACCTCGATTTCGATGCCGAGCTCCTTGCCGCGAACCTGCATGCCCTTGATAACGTTCTGATACCATTCATGCGTGGCGTAGTTGGTCACGTAGCCGATTTTCTTCGGCATGTTCTGGGCCTGCGCGGAAACCGCCATCAGGGCGGCTGCCGAAGCCAGTAACAACGTTTTGGTCAAAGCCATTGTCTTCTCTCCCTTTGGTGCAGCCGTGACTGTCACCGATCTGGACGGAAACCGCCGTCCCGGGTTCGTGCGCACCTGGCCCTAGAGCAAATGCTCTGGAGCCCCGAGTGCAGCCGAAATCCTCCCTGCTGCTTCCACCGTCGTCCGCAAGACGGCGTCGCGGTCGAAACGGGCCTGCCTCTGCGGCAGGAAGGGCACCGTCAGTGCCGCGATCACCGAGCCGGTGTGGTCACGCACCGGAAGTGAGATGTTGGTGCAGGCATCGACCACCAATGAGGCGCGCACCTCGTGACCAAGGTCGCAGATCGCCTCGAGGCGAGCCTCGATTTCAGTTTGCGAGCCATAGGCATCGCCGGCTTCCACGATGCGCGCAACTGCAGCTTCGCGTTCTGCGCGGGGCAGGCCAGCCAGCAGGACCGCCCCGGAACTCGTCTCCATCGCCGGAAAGCGCGAGCCTAGCGCGACCGAGTAGCGCATCGGCAAAGGCGAATCGACTTGCAGGGCGATCATCACCTTGAGGTCGTCGAGCACGACAAGGTGGCAGCTCTGGTCCGAATTGGCCGCGAGATCGCGCATGATCGGCAGCGCGCGTTCGATCAGCCGGTTCACCGGAGGATGCATATGTGCCAGTTCGAACAGCTTGAGCGACAGACGAATTCGGTCTGTTTTGGTGCGTACCAGATAGCCACGTTTTTCCAGCAGCAACAGGATGCGGTAGACCTCGTGGATCGAGCGGCCAAGGCCCGTCGAAATTTCAGTCTGGGTCAGGCCGTCCGGCTGGCTGGCCATGAACTCGAGGATGTCGAGTACCTTTTCGGCAGCGGGAGCCCGGTATTCGCTCTTTCCGTTGTCTTCGCTGGCGGCCAGGATCTTGGAGAGAGTCATTGAGCCGCCTCGCTGCGCATCGGCTGATCGTGAGCATCCGCGTAGAGTCGCTCGAGCAGGCTGCACAATTCATCCGGTGCCAACTCGCCATAGATCGCCTTTGCGACATTCGGAGCGGCCTCACGAAAGAATGTGATGAAGCCCAGGTCGGTAGGGCGCAGATAGGACGTCTGGATCGTTTTGAGTGTGTCTTTGAAGAAATTCCGGGTCTCGGCATTCACGCGCGCATCCTGCCAAGCCGATAGCGAGCCGGGCTGACCGCCCGCATCGACGTAGAAACCGCGCTGATACTCGGGCGACGAAAGATGAATCGCATAGGCCATCGCCGCGTCACGATGCGGCGATTGCGCGCTCACCCCGATGCCTGCGCCGCCAAGCAGCGCGCCAGCGCAATTGTCGGCTGGGATGTCAGCGAAGCGGAGATGTTGGCCCTCGGTCGCCGAGGCATAGTTCACATAGCCAAATGCGTAGGGGACATAGACCACATCGTCATTGGCGATCATGTGGTCGTAGCAGCGGATCGGATTCCACTGACGCGAAAGCGGATGCGCAAGGGCAGCCAGTTCCTTGAGATCGGCAATGGCGCTCTCAACGACCTTCCTGTCGGTGAAGCCGTAGACGTCGTTGCCGGTCTTTTGCGCGCAGAATGTTAGCAGCAGGCACATGGCATCGGTTGGCACTGAGGGCAGGCCGATCCATTTTCCATGCTGCTGCACCTTGCGCGCCAGGGCGAGCAGGTCGGCGTGGTTTGCCGGCGGCGCGCCATAAGCAGCAAGGAGGTCCGGCCGATAGCTGGCCACCTGGCATGCCGCATCGATCGGAAGCGCCCACTGCCGTCCGGCCTTTGCGTAGGATGTCCAGGATTTTCCGACGGTGTCCGCCGCGAAGGCCTTGAGTTGTTCGGGCGCGAGATAGCCGTCGAAAGGCACCATCAGATGCGCTGCGGCAATGTCGCCGATGAAGGGGTGGTCGAAGATCACGAGATCATAGGAAGACAAAACGTCAGCGAGCGCGCCTTCGCCAAATTCGTAGAGGCTGCGACGATCCCATTCGATCTGAATGTCGGGATGGGCTTCGCTATAGGGCATGACGCTGGCATCCAGCGGTCCCCAGCAGCGGCGATGGTCCCACGCCAATCCTCGCAATTTGATCACTTCCAGCTGTCCTCCGGCGGCTCCGTTTGAGCCTCCATTCAATGACTCGGTTTTTTTATTTGTGCAAGTCTCTTGCCTATATGAAAATCATAAATCGGTTTGCAGGCTCAGATGTGGCGTCGTGTCGTCGTTGGTGCAGGGCTACTGGCGGCCGTTTGCCTGGCTGCCGTATAGCGCTCGACGGTGCGCATGACGCCCCTGAGTTCCGCCAGTCCCTTCAGCCGACCGATCAGCGAGTAGCCTGGATTGATGCGCGTCTTGCCGATGTCGTCGGCGAGGAGGTGGCCGTGGTCGGGGCGCATTGGGATGATGCAATCTTCGCGGCCTACGGCCTTGCGGGCGTGTTCTTCAGCAATCAGCGCTGCGACCACCGCAATCATGTCGGTCGAACCTTCCAGGTGCTCGTCTTCATGGAAGGAACCGTCGTCTTCGCGCTTGACGTTGCGCAGATGGGCGAAATGAATGCGGCTGCCGAACTCTTCGATCATGGCAACCAGATCATTGTCTGCGCGCGTGCCGTAGGAGCCGGTGCAGAATGTCAGCCCATTTGTTTGGGTGTCGACCGCGGCGAGGATGGCGCGTGCATCGTTGGCCGTGGAAACGATACGCGGCAGGCCAAACAGCGAGAAGGGCGGGTCGTCCGGGTGGATGCATAGCCGGACGCCCATCTCCTCGGCAACGGGAACAATCTCCTTGAGGAAGCTGAACAGGTTGGCCTGCAGGTCCGAATGGCTCATCGAGGCGTAGTCGAGCAGGGCCTGCTTGAACGAGGCGCGGTCATATTTGCGTTCGGTCGCCGGCAGGCCGGTAATCAGGTTCCGCTCGATTTGGGCGATGGCTTCGGCGCTGAGCGCCTTGAAGCGCGCCTCGGCCTCCTTGATCCGGCTCTCGCTGTAGGAAGCTGCCGCATTGGGGCGCTCGATGACAAAGATGTCGTAAGCGGCAAAGTCGATCGCGTCGAAACGCAGCGCGTAACCTGTCGTCGGCATGCGCCAGGTCAGGTCCGTGCGCGCCCAGTCGACCACCGGCATGAAATTGTAGCAGATGATCTTGATGCCGGCCGACGCTATGGCGCGGATCGTATCCTTGTACTGGTCGACATAGAAGGCGCGGCGTGGGCCGTCGATCTTGATGTCGTTGTGAACGGGGATGCTTTCGACAATGTCCCAGGTCAGTCCGGCAGCGCGAATGATGTCGTGGCGACGGTCGACTTCTTCCTGCGGCCAGCGCGATCCGTCATAGATGTGATGAAGGGCCGAAACGACGCCTACCGCGCCCGCCTGCTTCACATGGGAAAGCGTTACCGGATCGTCCTCGCCGAACCACCGCCAGCACTCGCGCATATGTCGTTCCTCCGAAATCGACAGGGTTCCTATTTAATTGTTGGACAAATGGCAAGCGTGAATCAAGGGGTGGCCGCTAATGAAGGCGTTTTTGATGCTGGATAGTTGACCATTCTCAAAAATGGGTACATAGGCGTCTCATTTGTCCAACCAAATGCCGAGCGCGACTTTGAGTGTTCAAGACAATCCCGATGAAACAGAACGCGCATCCAGCCGGCTTTCGCAGGTGGACCGCGTCGTCGACCAGATCCGCAATCTGATCGGGGCTCAGAGCCTGTCGGTAGGGGATTCGCTGCCCACCGAGCGCGAACTGTGCGAGATGTTCGGCGCCAGCCGCAATACGATCCGCGAAGCGCTGCGGGTGGTAAAGACCTACGGTTTCATAGACACCCAGACCAGGACGGGTGCCGTCATCAGCGACCGCAGCCACGAAGCCATTCGCGAACTGTTCGCCTTTCAGCTGCAGCTCTCGCCGGCATCCTTTCTCGACGTGCAGGGTTTCAGGCGCATCGTCGAGGTCGGTCTGGGCGATCAGGTTCTGCAATCCGCCAGCGATGCCGATTTCGACCAGCTCGACGCTATCAATAGCCGTATTTTGGATGCGACTTCGGCGCAAGAGGCGGCAGATTGCGACTTTGCCTTCCATTTTGCGCTGATCGAACTGACCGGCAACCGCACGCTGACGGAAACTTACCGGCTGCTAGCGCCAGTGATCGGCCACGTCATGACGGTGGGCAAGAAGAATGCGAGCGTGCTCGGCGAGACGTTTCGGGCGCATGGGGAGATC